>NZ_JBARYM010000020.1:0-18106 GCF_049647865.1 Tunicatimonas sp.
TGCTAAGTATATTTCTAAGGTAGCTAAATGGCTCCATGATGGTCCTTTTAATAAATCAGATGCTCATCCTCTGAGGCACCGCTATATTTACTTAAAAGTATTCAAGAACAAGCGCGAGCAGATCGTAAGAGTTGACCTAACTACCCTACTGTATATTGAAAATGAAAAGAACTATCTCACCCTTCATTTAGATAACGAAAAAATCATAATACGTCATACCCTCCAAGGAATACTACCGGAGCTAAATCAATATTTTATACGAATTCACAAATCATATATTATTAATATTGACCGAATACAGTTTATAGAAAAAGCTGCCGTTGTTCTGGATAACCACTTGAAAGTTCCATTATCAGCGCGGCACCGTTCTAGACTATTAGATACCATTCAAAAGTTCCGCTCCTAAAACGTACTTGGCGCCTGGAACTATTTTGACCTTATACAACGCAATTTCAGCACAAAGTCTTGTGAACTGTCTTTTTCGTTCTTTGAAATAGCTATTTTTAGAAAAAAAAGAATGGCATTTACCATACATCTTGACAATAATACCGAGGAATTGTTGAAGCTCATTCAGCAAGAAATAGGCGTGAAGTCCAAAACCCAAGCAATCAGGGCATTGATTCATAATTTTAGTACCCATCAGCAACTACAGGAGTCTTATCTTACGATTCAGCGGGAAAACGAAGTGTTGATGAACGTAAATTTTGTTTCCAAAGTCTTAACAAAGCTGGATGCTAAATTAACTTCAGGTAGGGACGATACGCCCCCTCCTAAGTACTCAGAACAGACCTAATGTAGACAGGCTACTACAATTATAACCAGAGAGGTTATTGGCGGATACTTTATGTCCTTACTACCGCTCTTTCTACTCTAATATGACCCTACATCCTTACAATTTTACGATCAACACCTTGTAGTAATTATTGATGGTTGACGTTGTCCTTACCTAACCTATTTTACGAATGCTAACACCGCGCACCGAACAAATTACCCTTTCTTACTGCTCAAAGAGTAGTAGCCTTCGCAGTAATAGCCAGTACACCTGGTTATTCGAGTTGATTGAAAATCATCAGCATGCTATAGATTGCATGTCACAATACTGGGTGGTTGAGCTTATTGAAGGGCATGTTAATTGTCAATGTTACGAACAGACAGACGGAAAAGAAATTGCGCATTTCAGTTTTAAAGCCTTTGAGGAAATGCTAACTATGCGTAAGGTTGGTCTACTAATCACGAACCATCAGTGTCTATTACTTAACTTTCCAACTAGTTAGATTGCACTTGTAGAGCTGTTGGATGAATTAGGTTTTTTCTTTCAAAGAGCTTATTGAATATCACGTACTAACTACGAATGATGAAAGAGTAACACCTCGCTGGCTAGTACCCTTTTTGAAACAGCAAATTATAGCTATGCACTATTATAAAGTCTAGATACGCTGCTTCAACTCCGTGAGTAACGTGCATAACATTTTGGGAATCTTTATTGATATCGGCAGCCCTTATTGAGTGGATAAAATTTAAACGCACCATTATCTAACTCTTGGTTCCTATGACATGTTTTAATGATTTGTATATACTTAGAACTAATGAAAAGCCTTCTCAGCGACCCTTGTACGATTATAATGGCGAAGCTCTTTGCCCAGTGTATAGCGTTTATAAGCTTGACCAATTAATTGAAACGGAAAGATGATACAACCAACCAGCCCACTAAATACGAAGATGACTACGTAGAATGTTAATGGGGCAGAGATGATATAGTGGTTCTTTAACCAATTTCTAAGAAAGCGTATACCGGCAAACGCTCCACAAGCCAGGTAGAGATAGCGCAAAAAATACTCAATCTCATGTTGTCCGTTTTGAAGTAGTGCCCGGGCCTCTTGCGAATTTAATAGATAAGCGGATACACCAAGAATAAGCAGGTAGAGGTACAATACTTGGTTGACTGCATCGATTTGTAGTCGTATTGAATTCGTGGTGACATCGTATCTTCGTTCATTACAACGGTGGCATACAGCTTCCGTATATTCCGACGAACAAGTAACACACAATCCAGCATGGCAATCCTGGCAAAATGCCACTGCGGGTTGATGGGGATGGTTTCGGCAATGCATAGCGATTCTTATAACGTATTATCTATTTGTATAATTTGCAAAATTCAAGCCCTATCCAACGAACAGTTAATAAATAATAATAAAGCATTAGATAATATAATTTACTCAATTGGGCGAAAGCCCGTCGCCTTCAGGCACGGGATGAGGAGGGATGGGTAGAGCATCAGTGGTTCTTTTGATCATCGATGTACTTCTTGATGGTACTTTCTGAGATATGCCCTACCGATTCAACATAGTAGCTTCTTGTCCACAGTGTTGGAAGGCGTTTCTTCAACTCAGGAAACTCTTTTCTCAACAGAAACGAGGAATAACCCTTGAATTGATTAGCCAAAAATTGCGGGGCATGTATCGGTTTTGCATTCACAAAAAGATGAACATGGTCGGGAAGTACTTCCAGCGAGCCTATCTCTACTTCAAGTTCTTTGGCCTTTTCGTAGAGTATCTCTTTCAAACGTTCAGCAATCCTTCCTTGCAAAACTTTGCGCCGATACTTGGGGCACCAAATGAAATGATAAGCCGTATTGAACACGCAGGTTTTGGAGGTTTTCCATCGTTGAGTTGCCATACACAAATATACTAAAATAGTATATGAATGTCAGATATATATTGTATATTAGTGATGTGCAAACGATCACCTACAAGCGTAAATTAAAGCTAAACAAGCAACAACAACAGCGAGTTGATAGCTGGATTGGGGCTTGTAGGTATGTGTACAATCTTGCGCTAGAAACGCGAATAGAGGCTTGGAAGAAGCAAAAGAGTGTTGGCAAATACGAGTTGATGAAACAGTTGCCCGCACTAAAATCAGTAGACTGGATAGCCGATGTTCCGAGTCAATCTCTGCAAAATGTGATTGAGCGGTTGGATGTAGCGTATCAGAATTTTTTTGCGGGGGGCGGTTTTCCTCGGTGGGCTGCCAAGCAACGCTACAATTCTATCCTTTTCAAGTCCGTTCAGGTGCAGGGCAACATGGTGAGATTGCCCAAACTAGGCATGATTAAAACGTTCAAAGATCGGTTTGTACACGGCACCCCTAAAATAGCAACTATTATTCGTGAGCACGATGGCTACTACATCTGTATCACGTCCACCGTGGACGCGGCCCACATTGCGCAATATCCTATCCGGCTGGCGAGCGAGAGCCAAGCGGTCGGTCTGGATATGGGTATTGCTCATTTTTGTGTCAACACGGCAGGTGAGTATACACCTAATCCCCGTCACTTTGCTAAGTATGAGCGGCAACTACGGATTGCCAACCGCTCGTTAGCCCGAAGGAAGAGGGGATCAGCTAACTGGTACAAGAAGAAAGCTAAGCTCTCCCGACTACATGCTAAAATTGGCCGGGTACGTCGTGATTTTCTACATCAACAAAGCTGGAAAGTGATACGGGATAATGGTTTGATAGCGGTTGAAGATTTGAAAGTGAGAAACATGGTTCGCAGCAGATTGGCAAAGCATATTAGCGATGCCGGATGGTCTACTTTCCGCAACCAGCTTGCCTACAAATCAGATTGGTATGGTCGCACATTGATTGCTGTTGACCCTAAGTATACTTCTCAAACCTGTTCTGAGTGTGGGCACAAAGAGAAAGAAAATCGGCAATCACAAGCTAAATTTGTGTGCCGATCTTGTGGGGTAGAGCAAAATGCTGATGTGAATGCAGCGAAAAATATTCTAGCCAGGGCTTTGGCTAATGTCTCTCAACGTGATGCGTTAGCATGTGCGTGAGGCAAGAACCCCGCGCCCTTCAGGGGCGGGAGGATGTCAGTATTGAGGATACTACTGATTGATAACTTCAACTGTACTGCGTACTTTCGAGGCAAATTGGAATTTTACTTCTTCAATTACTCATTGGATGTTTACTACTAATATTTTTTTTAAGTTTGAATAGCCAAGAACTTCACGTTCAATATGAACCAACCACCCCGTATACAAACCAAAACGTATGCCCAGGCCTTAGCGCTTGCCAAAGACCATTTACTGGAGCTTAGTCAACATCAAGTCATTAAGCACTGGGCGCTGGAGCACAACATTAACTACACCAGTATAGTCAAGATAAAAAACGGTAATCTAACTAAATTCTCTCCGCTTCTTATATCGAAGATCCTAACCTTCCTTGGCTACGAAGTGCTACTAACCCGGGACTATCTGGATGATCAACCGGCCGCTAAAAGTGTCTACTATATTATTAAACGTATTGCACCAAAGAAGCCCTGATACTTATCGGATACTTTATCCGAAGACCTTTTATAGTCTTCTCCCCTTTCGGGGTTTCAGGTCATCCTTTTTTACGTGATCAGCTTTTAATTTCTCTAATTGCTTGTTCAACTTGGTTAATTTCTTTTTTAATTGATTCAACCATTGCGGCTGCTGGTAGTTCGCCACGCTCTCTTGCAAGTTGTTGAATTGCTCGTTGAGCTTCTGCAATCTCCCCGTCTTTTCCTTTAATACACTGATATTGTTGTTGAACTGCTTGATCAAGGCTGCTTGGTTCACTCTTGGTTGCATTGGTGTTTTTTCGGCTCTTTCTGCCACCGTTTTGCTTTGCGTGATTTGCCGCTGAAGCAGGTTTTGTAAGCTGGTAGTATTTTTCTTTAAGGTCTTGGTATTGTCTAGCAGCCAGATTTTTTTTTTGCTCCAGTGTGGCAATTTCACCCTGAAGTTTCTTGAGTCTTCTTTCTTCTTCTTGCCGTTTATACGCTACGGCTTCTAACCGTTTGCGGTTTGAGTTTACCCGAAGCACCCCCCGTTCCATAGATAACTGCTCCGATACGGTATCTTGTATATGCGATAGATCCGCCCGATTAAACCGCAGCATTGTTCCGGTCTCTTTATTTTGCCAGTCAAAAAGCAGGTGAGCGTGGTAGTTAATCGACTGCCGATCCTTTCCTTCATCGCGGTGAATATGAATCTGAAAACAGCTTATCTTATGATGTGCTTCCAGTACCTTGGCTAATCCCATCACATCAGCCATGCTATGCCGCTTCTCTAAGTTTACTACTGCTTCCCGGATAGGAATAGCATTTCGTTGTAACTTACGCCCGGAGACGGCCTTACAATGCGCCGCAATAGTAATGGTTCGATTACTCACTGTGTCCTGTTTCCATGAGTCATTGTGGAGACTTAATTCAGCAAACACATAGTCCAGGACAACGAGCCGTTCATTATGAGCTTCCGATGACGGTTTGACTGCATTAAAATGTATAGACGATTGAGCCATTTTGTAATCGTTTAATTTTAAAGTTGTTAGTGGGCTAGCAACTTTACATAATCTGAGCTTTTTCTAGGGTAGTAAATTTAGGTTTTCTATCCAACCAATCCCTCTAATTTATATATATAGTTACTCTTAATCTTTATTAATCCATAAATCAATCGTTCTATTTACTTTATTTGAAGTCTTTCAGCCGAATGTAAAGTCACATCAAGACTCATACTCATAAAATGCACGTTATATACTCATATAATACTTATTGATATTTATTTACTCGCAGAATACTCATAATATACCTGTACAATCGTTATATACTCATATACTACTCATACGATACTTACAGTATACTTACTATTTGATTTGCGAACCCTTCTATCTGTCGTATCTTTACCTACACCAAAGTGCCTACACTAATTTACGAATCGATTTTAGCCAAAAGTACGCAGCCAATGATTACGATAGAAGAAGTTCGTTCTGCTTTCATGGATCGTAGGCGGGGAAGAAACTACCTTCTAGTGCTGTATTATAAAGAGCTATTGGCTAATCGTAAACTTACGGCGCACTTCATTGCCCAACATATCACCAGCCACTTAGGGCTACCGGTCAACTACCGGCTTGTTCAAAATATACGGCTTCGCTATCGTGACGATCTTGAAAAGCAAGACGTTGCTTCTCCATCTTTACCTGAAACTTCACCAGACGAGCACCAGACAGATGGAACGTATGATTTCAATAAGGTTACTTATCAGTCACCGGGGGATCAAGCGATGCGGGAAGCGATGAAGAAATTTAGAAAAGAATAAATTCTATACAGTATACCTATGAAAAAAGTGATTCTTATCAACCAAGCCAAGGGCGGGGTGGGAAAATCGGTGCTCGCCTTTTTATTAGCTGAAAAGTATCCTGAAGCCGAAGTGCTGGATATGGACGATGCCAGTAAGACGACATCACTGCAATTAGCGTATCGTAATCCTACGGCGATCACCTTTTTAAATTCAAACCGCGTGATTGACCGCGGACTATTTAGTAATTTTATAGAAGAGGTTTCTAGTAATGATCCAACATTCTATATCGCTGATCTAGGAGCATCAATATCCGAGCAGCTCCCCCACTACTTCAGTGATGTCGCCCCCTTTCTTAGCGAACTTTTGCCTGAACTATCTGTTCAATTAGAGCTCTATGTAGTTGTGGGGGGGGCTAACATCTACGTTTCAACGATGAGTTATCTTCAAGACCTTCTTGTATCCTTGAATAAAGCGCGCAGCGTTATAAAAGTAAAAGTCTTTAAAAATGACTATTTTGAATTCAGTGCGGACCAACAAAAGCTCTTTAATCAGTTTATTCGGGATCAGGGATTAACGGTACATACGTTTGACATCAGCCGAGACCGTAATGAAAGCACCCAGCTTCGTATTAAAGAAGTGCTAAAATCAGGAAAAGGCATTCATTCCTTCTCCTCTTTTTCAAAGTTTTACTTTACCAATGCTATTAAACAACTCCCGGTTTAAGTGAATGATGTAATGCTATCCGAAGAGAAAAAGAGGAGTTTTTGTGCTGAGATGCTACACCGATACGATGTTAGGCTATCTCCGGACAATGAACTGTTACCTGTGCTGTATTTATGTTATCAAGCGGTGGGTATTCAACAGAAAGCAACAGCTAAACATTTACAACTCCTTAAATTGTTTGAAAAGCAATGGCAGGATGTCTCCCCTACCCCATCTATGCCGAGCGTAACCATTCGCTCGGCTTCGCTTACCCCACCTACCCCACCTAATAATCAACATAAAGATTCTTCCAGAACTAAAAAAGTCATCCAATTTTCATCTGCTCAGCAAGCGTTCTGGTTTGCTTTTGGTCTTATTGGTCTTCCCCTTACTGTCCTGGGGGCTTTACTTATTTTTCTTTTGTACTAATCCCAATTTTTGCGAAGTTTCGTAGGTAGAGTGTCGCTTCACTTAGCAGGAATCTTACTAAATTTTTCGTTGAAGTTGACATCTTAAAAAAACTTTTTTACGGAATGCTGTTATAATTAAATATAATTGATTAGCATTGTTATAATAGTTAGAATATATTATAATTAATTATAATACTAAAAATAGTTATGAAAGTTATTTGTTTTGTGAACAATAAAGGAGGGGTTGGTAAAACTTCTAGTGTACAAAACGTGGGTGCTGGCTTGGCGAGAAAAGGATTTAAGGTTGTTTTGATTGACGTAGACCCTCAATCAAATCTTACCATATCCTTTGGCATTGATAAGTACGCGGTGGAACACGATGCGGGAGATTTTATGCTTGGCAGCAAAACGTTTGAGGAAGTAGCCATGAGCTCTGATAATTTATCAATTATACCGGCTTCGGATAAATTAGATAAAAAAGAACGGGTACTACAAGGGGAAAATATGTATCACACCTTTCTTCGGCGAAAGCTACGGGCTATTGAGTCGTTTGACTACTGTCTGATTGATTGCCCGCCGGCTTTAGGGGCTATGACGGTCAACGCATTATACGCATCAGACTATTTCTTCGTACCGCTGCAAGCCGAGTTTTTCTCCTACGAGGGTATCCGAAAGATCCTACATTTTACGGCTGAAATACAGCAGGAAACTGACTTACGGTTAGGAGGCGTGTTTGCCACCCGGTTTAATCCCCGTGAGCGGCGTAAGCTGTCTAGGGACTTAGTGGATTCTACGGCACAACAACTGGGGGATCGTTATATGGCAAATTGCAATATTCGGGTTAATATCGCGGTTTCTGAGGCGCAAGCAGCGGGGGAGGATGTGTTTAGCTACGCCCCAACCAGTAATTCAGCGAAGGACTATGAGGCATTAACGGACGAAATTATCCAACGGACAACGCATGGCTAAGAAATTTGAATTTGCGCCATTACAGGCAACGAAAGTAGAAAAGAAAGAAGCGAAGGTAGATGAACCCAAGAAAGCGGTTAAGGTAGCTGCTAAGGTACCCAGTGAGCTGCACGATCACTTGGTATCATATTGCTTTTATAACTACTCTACGCATGAGGAAGTAATCACGCAAGCATTGCAAGCATTCTTTCTAGACAAAGAGTATAAACCACTGCCTGAAAAAATAAGAAACCGCCCCCGCCCCGGGCGAAAAAGAACCAATTCAAACAAAGGGCCTAAACCGTAGTATACGATCAAACGGCAGTCTTATGGGTAGCCAGCCCAAGACGCTTTATAAATTCTTGATAAGCCCATCCGGTCCGATTACCCATTTTAACTTTTTCGGATTCTAAGTTTAGTTGGTAGGACAGTTCACAGACGTGTTTATGAGAGGTGGTGCTTAAGAGCTTCCCGATCTGATGATCGCTTAACGACCACTTCTTCAGGACGCGAAGGGCATTGTGGGTATAGTTAACTGGTTGACCGTCTTTTCCTAATGCTACCTGTTCGGTCAAAGCAGTAGAAACGTCTAGCTTTTCACTTTCGTTTGTTGTGCTGATATCAAACATCTTAAGTTGGATCGGCTGGGTGGCTTTGATACGGTTAATAGTTAGCGAGCTAATCGATCGTCCAATCCGGTTGGTATCGTACGAAAAGGCCATATCCGTCTGAGATAGCTCTTCGCAAATAGGTTCTATGATTCTCTTTTTTAAATCCCGCCAAGCATGATACTTTCCATTTAAATCTAATAACTGCCTAAGATAATCCAGGTCAATGTCTACCGATGTCCACCGGTGGCGGGCCCTTAGCCACATATAGAAGCGAATAGCGTAGGATGTTGACATTTGGAACAACGTAGGAAAATCACACATCGTGAAACTGCCCTGAAGTTGAAGCAAATAAGGAACAACATCCTCGTTAAAACGTACCCTAATATGACCTTCCCCGTGCGTATACTTACAGTAACGCATTAACGGAAATGAAGCAAACTCTTTTCTGCTCAACTCCTCAACGGTGATATTCCGCTTAGTGAGTGAATCGCCAGCCCGTTTGATATTCTGATACGATGACCCGGTGGGTTTATCGTAAAACAGCGAAACGGGAATATGGAATTCCCCCAACTCTTTCTTGTCTTTTGTAATCATGGCTAACATTACTAGAAATATTTTCATTTCCAGCGTCCCCATGATGTATTTAGCGTTCACTAAGTTGTTGTGTTGAACGACGACGCGCAGATCAGGCAGGTTCAAATTCGGTCGTTTCATAAGGTGTCGGTATTGTGTTTTGCTGCTTCTATTTGGGGAAATTTACTGAACTTTCCAAATCTTCAGTAAAGGATTATATATGGTATACTTTTTTGTCCACATGGTATACTTTTTTGTCCACACTAGTATACTTTTTTGTCCACAGCAATATACTTTTTTGTCCACGTCAATATACCTTTTTGTCCACTTTATAAGCATCTACTCCTTATAAGGAAAAAATAGGTAATAGAAAAATCGCCATCAATACGCGATTTTTATATATACTTTTTTGTCCACACTACTGAATATTAGTTAAACCTGCCAACGAATGGGTTTTCATCAATATACTATTTTGTCCACAGTACTTGCCGTGTAGCCAATATTGAATCAAATGGGGCATATACTATTTTGTCCACGTTAATAGTATTCAACTCAAATATTACCCGTTTTTGCTGTGTATACTAATTTGTCCACGTTATATACAACATACATATCTTTCACCAGAGCAATATTGTGTACTATTTTGTCCACAGTAACTACAGTCCAGCTAAAAATGAATGAAATGGGGTATATACTATTTTGTCCACTTTAATAGAAAACTATCGTTGTAAAATGGTAATACTCTCAAAACAATTTTTTAAAAAAGTTTGCATATTAGCGAAAAACCAATTCTATTTGTTAAACAAAGCTGTACCATTGGTGCAACTTTATAGTACCCTTATTGCTTGACTATTCATTATTGGCGGTTAACTGTGCTATTTACTTTTAAATAATAGTTGCACCAATAGTGCAACTATAAATTGGTAGCTTATGCTCTTGCTTTCAATTCCTTTACTTCCACACTATGCGATACTATCCGGTCTGGTGGTAGCGGTTCACTGGTACTGGCTGTTTTTTCTGAAGGATAAGACGAACAAAACCAAGAACCCAGTAGCCACTATATCTACGGCTCCAGCGGTCGCACCCTCGGGGGAGACACGGACGACCGTCTCGGTCGCTAGTAGTGATCATCTCACGGGCAATCATGTAGACCATTCTTTATTTACGAGTGTACAGTCTGAGGATAGCATAGAAAAATCGCAAGCAGTAACCCCAGATTTATTGCGTAAGCGCCACGCAGGGAAAAGTATTATAACTCTATTGGATAAACTAGATCGTCGTGATTTAGACCCAGACAGCCAAGAATACTTAAATGCACTGGCAGCCCTTACGCAAGAAGACGCCCTTGTCTATCGACCACAACAATTAAATCTTTCACTTTAACCAGTTAATTCTTTTACTATGAAACGCAACAAATTTTCAATGACCACGATTAGCTGCTTTGCCTTAATGACGTTCGTACTGATCGTTATGCCAAGCCTTGGCATTTTTGCTCAAGATGCGGAACCTTTAGCAAAATTCAATCAATCGTTAACCACTGCCAGTACCTCCATGGGAACAACATGGCCCTTTATCCGAAACATCCTATACATAGCGTTGGGATTAGTAGCGGCTATCATCTTACCACAAAAAGTCAGTAAAATGCAAGACGGTGGTTCACCGGAAGCCAAGTCAGCGGTGATGCAGTGGGGTGGGGGACTGGTCTTTGCCTTTCTGGCACTATACGCTATTGGGGCTATTTTCTTTACCGCCTAATTCATTACTAGAAAAAACCCCGACAGTGATGTATCATTCAACCAAAGTTTTCATCTCCTTACTGCTCAGCATGACAATCAGTAGTGCGGTTCAGGCAGAAAGTTTGTCGGGGTATTATTTAAGTTATTTGGGAAGTGACACATTAGATACGGTCACCAAATTTATTTATCTAGCCTGTGGTATTGGGGCCGGCATCAATGTAGTAAGCGTAGCCCGCCGTATTCTTAGCGGTGAAGAAGCACAACAACGCACAATTAATTGGGCAGTATCCTTACTACTTGCTTGTTTATTATTTGTTACCATCAACATCCTTCGTGGAACTAGTATAGGAACTGGGATAACCGGAGTTACCGGTTTAGTACCAACGCTACTACAAAAGCTTACTGAAATATGGCCGTTCGTTTGGCCGGTAGTACTAGCTGCCATTGGCCTAGGGGCTGCCCTTATTTTACCCGGTAAGATCCGTCTGGTGCAGCAGGGTGAACTAGAAGGGAGAGGACAAATTGTAGGCTGGGTAACGGGGCTAACACTAGGATTGTGCTTTATCTATATCGTTAACATTGTTTTTTTCTAACACGATTATGGCTGTATTATTTCTTAGCGGAACACTGAAGGATACTATTATTGATGACTTTCTTGATCGCTTTGTCATTCCTGAACAACAAGCCATTATTCCGCTGATGGTTTTTGCTTCACTGGCTGTTGCTCTGTACTATATTCCTGGATTGGCGGCAAAACTAAGAAGAGGGGACTATAATTTTAACGCAAGCCTAACCCGGTGGTTCTTTGGTCTGGTGTTGATCTTTGGTCTTCCTCCGTTGCTAGCCAAAGTAATACTGAATAAGTCCGTTACTGAAGTGACCAGTGGCACGGTTAATATCAATGATTTAAAACCATCGGCGTACGCCACCCAGGCATCGTTGGATAAAAGCATTAATGCGCAAAAACTGAATTTGCAAAACTATGTATTCATTAAGACTCCTTTTGAAGCTGAGCAGTACAAACGGTTGGGTAACGACAAAGATGCGGTTCCCAGCGAGTTCGGCTACAAAGTATGGTATCCGGAAGGATTAAAATAGAAAACGAGCATGGATTTATTATTTGCCATTCAAAACGATCTTCTTTTGGGGTGCCTGATTATCACTTTTATCGCCTTTGTCATTTCAGGGACAAAGGTAGGTATCGCCTTATTTCGGGGGGAGACGGCAGACACCGAAGTGTTCCGCATTGTTACGTCTTTCTTATTGGTTTTTGGCTTTCTACATTTACTAGGATCATTTCTACCATGACAAAAAACACAATAATATACTCGAACGAACGGGGTTTGGACAGTGAACTGGAGTTCCAAGGAATTAAAGGCCGGTACGTATGGTGGCTATTTATTGGGTTAACCGCAGCCATTGTACTGGCGATGCTGATCATGATGGCTGGCAGTGATACGCTGGCTATACTCGTTTTTGTAGGAAGTTTTATCGGCATACCTTTTTACGTCATTCACATGAACCGTACCTACGGTCGATGGGGAATGGTACACAAGCGCATCAATGCCCATCTACCCCAAGCTATTACGCTTAAGCCTCGTCACAGTATCATTAAACGATCGTAAGTATGTCTACCAAGAATATTGCATTGGATGAAGTCTTTCCCATTTATGCGATTGAGCGAAATATCATCGTCAATAAGAACGGTGATCTAACGATACCGTATGTGCTGACCTTACCAGAATTCTGCACCTTGGGCCGCAGTGACTACCTGCGTATCCACAATACGTTTGTCCGTAGTTTGGATACCCTTCCGGTGGGCATGGTGTTACATAAACAAGATTGGTTCATCCGTCATCCCTATCAGCCTGCTGCTGATCAACGGGTTAGCCCGTTAGTGCATAATACCTTGGAGCGGCACTTTACTGGGCGTATGTGCACCGAGCACCGATGCTTAATTTTCATCACCCGTACGGTGCCTATGGCACTGAAGAGAAAAAGTAATCAGACTTCGTTACTATCGCGACGATTGGTTCCGCAGGAGATTACTACCCAAAAATACGCGGACCGATTGGAGGAAGATGCGGCGCAATTTGTGGCGAATTTAGAAGCGACCAGTTTGCTAAAACTACAACGCCTTCGGGAAGAGCAGATCGATTATCAGCACACCACTGATAGTCTATACCAAAATTACTTCTCCCTCTCATTTCATGATGATGCGGTTACCGATATTGAGCTACGGCCCTCACTGCGGGTGAATGGAAATTATTGCGGGGTGGTAGCGGTGAGTGAAACCCACCAATTGCCCGGTCAAATATCCCCGCTGACGAATATCAATAAATACCGTAATAACAAGCATGTCGTCGCTTCTTCTACGGCAGGACAAATGGGCATGTTACTACCCTTTGATCATGTATACAACCAAGTATACGTACGGGTTGATCATGATAAATTACTCAATGAAATTGAGCAACAAGCTAACTATATGAGTAGCTTCTCGAAGGCCAGTATGCAAAACGAAACAAACATGCGGCTTAAACGATCCTTTTTGGAAAAGGTAAAGGAAACGGGAGAGCGTGTTATTAAAACCCACTGTAACGTACTCACCTGGCATCCGAATGAAGAGACCATGCTGGCGAACCGTAGCCTGGTTAAGTCCGCTTTTACCACGGTAGGATTCTCTCCTCGGTTAGCGGTCAATGATGCAGCCGTCCTGTACTGGTCTAGTATTCCGGGCAATGCGGGTGAGCTAGGAAAAGACAATTTGGCTACTTGTTTCACGGAGTCGGCAGGATGTTTGTCTTGCTGGGAAGGGGGGTACCAAAATAAAACGTTTGGTACCCATGGGGTGAAGTTAACTGATCGGTTAGGAATACCCCGCATGGTAGACATCTTTGTGGAACCGTACGATAGAAAGATCATTGACAACCGGAATGCCCTGGTTGTAGGACCATCGGGCTCAGGAAAATCAGTTATGATGAACTTCATTCAGTACTACCTATATACCCAGCAAACCCAGATTATTGTCGTCGATACGGGTAACTCCTATAAACGCCTGTGTGACCTGATCGGCGGAGTGTATATTAACTTTGATGAGGATAAACCTATGCGGTTCAATCCGTTTTATTGGCGAGACGGGAAGCTCGATGCTGCCCAGGAAACGGATGCCAAGCGAAACATTGTTGATCTACTGATTGCCCTGTGGAAGAAAGAAGAAGAGCCAGTTACCAAATCAGAAGACGTAGGGATAGAGAGCATGGTCTACGGGTTCTACCGGTACTTAGAAGAACAGGACCAATATATTTACCCATGCTTTGATCGTTTCTTTGATTACTTCACGGATGTTTTTGTAGCTCAAAGTGAGCGGGAAAACGTACGGGAACAGGATATAGACCTAAAAAATTTCGCTTTTGTCATGCGCCGCTTTTATAAAGACAATCACTTTGGGTTTTTACTCAATGCCGGCCCCAATGATATTATTAATCACCTGATGGATGCTCCTTTTATTGTCTTCGAAATGGATAATATCAAAGACAATCCGACGCTTCATACCGTCGCTACAATGGCCGTGATGAATTTGTATATCCGCAAATTATTCCGGGGAGGCGAAGCTATTTTTAATATGCTGGTGGTGGAAGAAGCCTGGCGACTGGTGCGGGAGCCTCGCTTTGCCAAGTTTATGAAGTGGACCTCCAAGACCGTGAGGAAGCACCATGGTTCTTTGGTGACGGTCGCGCAGGAACCCGAGAACCTAGAATCCGAAATCGTCAAGGAAGCGATTGTTGTTAACAGTGCTATTAAAATTTTGATGGACTTCTCTCAGTATCGTAACAAAACGGAACAGGTGCAGCAGACGCTGAACCTCTCGGACGAAGAAGTCGAACTGCTCATGTCGGTGAACCAAGGGCGTGACCCCAATCGGAATTATAAGGAATCATTGATCTCATGGAACGGTCACGCGAAAGTGTATGGAGTAGAGTTAAGCGGAGAGGCCTATGCTGCGTTTACCACGACGAAGGATGAGGTAACCGAGATTGAAAAACTAAGTAAACGAACCGGATCATACGAAGAAGCAATTAAAGCTTACGCTCGTGGGGATAAGTCCTTGCGCCCTAAGCGATCCCAATCCCGTAAAAATACCGTCGAGTTATTAACCATTAAATGATGAGAATTACGACAATATTGTCTCTACTGCTGGTTGTATTTAGTTCCTGTAACCGAGATCGGTATACGGGTGACCAAGAAACCCCCAACCCCTTAGAGGAGGAAATTACTTACCCGATAGTTTCCCAAGGTGTAACCAAGACCTATTTATTAGAGTACCTTGCCGAAAATGGGCTTGACGTAGAAAAGTCAGGAAAAGGAGCGAACCTGGATGAACTCAATGCGCTTCCCTTTATGCAGATCAGCGATGAAGGGAAGCGATTCTACGGCCACTACGTTCGCTTAAATTCGGCTGGTGAGCCTAATGAAAAGTTCCGTTTGACAATTAATGAGCACCCTATGTATAGTAACTTTATGGGATTGTACTGGGAGGTACATAAAAACCCTCCCTTGCTTAACTTGATGTGGTTTGATCCACGAAATAATATGCTCCAGGGGCGGATTGCCAACCTGATGCAACCCTATAGCTACTGCCGGTTGGATGAGGAAGGGACATTGCTTACGCAGACGTATATCGATATCCAGTCCGGCGAAACCAACGTAACACATTTTAAGAAAGTATCCCCAATCGTTACCCAATGAGCAGTTACGACGTAATTAATAACGCTATAGACGAAGCATTCGCTAACGTAGATAAACTAGTGGAACTAGGGTTATTTACCGAAGGGGCCCGCGCTATTGGTATGATCGGTGCTACCTTGTATATCTTTACCCGCTTATGGTCACCAATTGCCCATAATAAAGAGATTGACTTTTTTCCTTTATTTCGCCCCTTCGTATTGCTAGTAGCAATTACTTCCTCCAGCGTAATTTCAACGACCCTGAAGGTTGTATACGAAGACTTAAATTTAGTTTCTGGGGTGGATGTTGAACTGAAAGCGTCCCGCCTTCGCTTAGATCAAGCTATTGAGCAGCGGGAAATAGTTTACCGGGAATACGTGCGGCTACAGAACCAAAATGACCTTGTTGATGCTTTTGGCAATATTCTCTCCCCATTCGGTTACGCCCAATTTGGATGGGAGGTATTAACCTATGGAACTGATAGTGGACAGGAGTTCTTAGTGAAAGCGTTCGTATGGTTTTCTGACGGAATAGGGGTATTGGGCTATTTTATTATTACGATCTTTTCAAATTTTTTCATTCGTATGCTAAGTTTAGTGGCCCCCCTTGCGTTCGCGTTTGCCGTCTTTGATGGATTCACCCAAAATGCCCTTCACTGGTTTGCTAAGTACATCAATACGCTATTGTTGCTATCTATTTGTAAGGTGTATACCATATTCACATTTTACCTTCAACTGCCCTTTATTGAAAACTCGCTTCAGATGGCCGTAGGGCAAACGACCCTTTACGTGCTAGTCATGCTCCTATCCCTATTGGGTTACTTTTTTATACCGGAAATGGCGTCCGCTACGCTGAGTGTAGGAGGGGTAGGGCGTTCCTTGATGATGGCAGGTGCCAAGACAATTGCTATGAAGAATCTTGCAACCAATACTGTGACAGCTCCACTACGATTATTAAAACGATGAAAAAAATGAACTACCATCAATCTGAGGAACGGATTGAGTCATTCCTGGATAAGGGAATCAAAAAAGCCCGGCGTCATCCAGGTTCTAAGAATCTTAAAGCTAGCGTCCTGCGAAGGATGACACGATGGCAGTATCAGGTTGGCTTTCAGTTACGCAACACCCTACTCGTTTTACTACTGATCGCCTTTCTACTCTACGGGACGTATCTTCTTATTCAAGTTATTGAAAATGTTCAATCCTTATAATTATGAAATCCTTACGCAACATGAATGTAAGTTTCCGCCGGGTCCAGATTCAGGCGATGACTTCAAGTATTATTTCCGGGGCTATTGCGATTGCTGCCTTATACTTTTCGTACGACTACGTGCGGCGTCATAAAGACGATATGTACGTGATGAATGAATCGGGGGCAACCTACGCAATGTCAGTATCAACAATTGAAGAAAACCGGCCAGTAGAAGCACGTAATCACGTAATGCGCTATCATAACTTGATGTTTAGCATAGACCCTGACCCCACCGTTATAGAAGAGAACCGTCGCAAGGTAGAATATCTAGGAGATCGTAGTATTTTAGAACCCTACAACCAGCGGAAGGAAAGTGGTTTTTACAATAAGCTTATATCCAACAATATGCAGCAACGGTTTCAGTTGGATAGTATCATTATGCGGGACTACCCAAGAATTGTTGTATACGGCAAGGAGTATATTAGTCGCCCTTCTTCCCGACGAATCAAGCGACTGGTCACATCCTGTGTCATGGTTGATGCGCAGTATCGCTCAGATCATAATCCCAACGCATTTTCTATGCAACAATTTTATGTAGTGGAGAGTAGGGCACTAAAAAATGAAGAAGTCTATTAAAAAGTTTTAAATAAGTTACTCGCACGATACCATGAATACCATTCAACGTACCCTACAAATCAGTAGCTTAGTGATGATTATCAGTTGCGCATCGGGCCCATTGGCGCATTCGCAGTGGGTGGTCACTGACTTCTACAATGGAGTAATTAATACGATTACCCAAACGATCAATGCGGCCATGCAGATCCTGGACAGCGAAGCCTTTCAATTCGCCGTCGATGTGGCTGAGAAGGTGAAAGAAGTTCACGGAGGGGTCAAGCAGATTAGTCAAATTAAAGATATTGGGGTGGGGGTAGCCTCAACAGCCCAGAAGTATGCTATGATTGTGGAAGTCCTTCGTAAAGACCCTCATATTGCGGCTAGTGAAGTACAATTTATTCAGGAAGGCATACTAAGTCTTAAGGACCGCGACACACAGTTATTAGAGGACTTAGGCGATTTTTTAAACACGAACCTTATTGAGATGG
>NZ_JBARYM010000021.1:0-6079 GCF_049647865.1 Tunicatimonas sp.
GCTGGCGTACCGCTCATGAAGTATTACAGGGCAACTTTTATGGGGATTCATTTCCTAACGCAGTGAATCTTCGCCAGGATGGTGATCAAGCAGACCCCTACAATAGATGGTTTGTAACGAAGAAAAATTTTAGAGAAGAAGCTGACTATCAGTGGCCCATTCCGCAAGGCGAAATCAATATTAACCCTAATCTAGCGAACTAATAGCTCATCAAGTAAGAGGCGATACAGAACAATGACTCTGTATCGCTTTTTTATGTTTGTTGCTGTTGTCTAAGACTACTTACTCATGCGATGTAAGGTGTTTCTTATGATCTTGCATGGTAGTAACCAATTCGTCAATATATTCAATTGACTCCGTAGTAGATTTTCTGATTTCGTCTACAAATTGATTAATCTCAGTTTCGTCTACTGAATCCTGGTCCAGGGCTTCTTTCAACTCGGTAAGGTGCGTATGCAGCTCCTGGTTACCTACCATCTTAATAGAAGGTAGTAATTTATGCGTAAGACGCCGCAGTTCGTATACATCCTTTTGATTAGCTGAGTTAGCAACCTGTTCGGTTAGTAACTGAAAGCTTCGTCGCAGTGAGTCCAGTAGGTTGGTAACAAATTTAACGTCGTCGTTATATTGGTCAATTAGTCGGTGCAATTGCATCATATCATCCTCTTCTTCAGAAGGAGTAAACGGCACTTCATCCGAAGAGATTAGCCCCATATTAAGGGCAATCTTGTAATGCAGCTCGTCAGGATTAAACGGTTTAGATAGATAATCACTCATACCGCAATCCATAACGCGATCTTTCACACCTTGTACAACGTCAGCAGTAAGCGCAATAATAGGTAGATCCTTATAGTCATCGCCTAAATTCCTGATGGCTGAAGCCGCATCACAACCGCTCATGATCGGCATCTGCAAATCCATTAAGACGATATCAAATGTATCTTTTTGTACTTTCTCTACTGCCTGCCGACCATGCTCGGCAGTAGCTACCTGAATACCTACCTTCTGCAAGAAACTTGTCGCAACCATTCGATTTGAGGGGTTATCTTCTACTAATAAAAGGTTGATCCCTTTAAGCTTTTCAGTATCAACGCTCTGCCTTGCTTGCTGCGATTCTTTCGTGATTTTAGCACTGTGCTCATACGTAAGTATAAAACTAAAACTGCTTCCTAAGCCTTCTTTACTTCTTACTGAAAGTTCACCCCCTTGTATATCAACTAATCGCTTGCAAATAGTCAATCCGAGCCCCGTTCCACCAAACTTGCGGGTAGTATCATCAGAGCCTTGGGTATAATCTTGAAAAATAGATTTAAGCTGATCAGCCGGAATACCAATTCCCGTGTCTCGTACATCAAACTTAATCTTACACTGATTCTTTTTCTTACTGAGCAATTCAGCATGGACTGAGACGAAACCTCGTGCAGTGAACTTGATTGCATTCCCGACCAAGTTATTAAGGATTTGAGTAAGTCGTACTTCGTCACCAAGTACATATTCAGGAATGGTATCATCCCAATCGGAACGAACACTAATATTTTTCTCTTCAGCCCTAAACTTGAAAGCTTTAATAATACCTTCGGATACTTCACGGGGACTGAAATTGATTTTTTCTAACTTTATTTTTCCGGCATCAATTTTAGCAAAATCAAGAATATCATTAATAATTACCAGAAGGTGATTTGCTGAAAACTGTAGGCTTTTCATATATTCTAACTGATCCTCCCGAGGACCTTCATCCATGAGTAGGCGGGTCATGTTAATTACCACATTTAGCGGAGTCCGAATTTCGTGACTCATAGTAGAGAGAAAGTCTTGCTTGGCTAATGCAGCTCGCTCAGCCTTCTCTTTGTCAAGACGTAGTCTGCTAGCTATTCTAACGTGGTCGGTCATATCGAAACAAACTAACGAGTAACCTACCGATTCTCCCTCCTCATTGGTTAGGGCCGCAGCACTAACATGAACGGGAAACGTTTTACCATTACTATGTCGCATCGTAATCTCACCTTCCCAGTGCTCCTTTTTAATAAAATCTTGATGACGAATTTCGTTAGCAAGCTGTCCACTTTTGGGTATTAATAGCTCGGAAGTCTTTTTTCCTAAAGCTTCTTCCCTTGTCCAGCCGAACAAACGTTCTGCGTACTGGTTCCAGTAAACAATTTTGCCGTTAGTATCAGCCGCAATAATACTACTATCTAGTTGGTCTAGCATTGAAGCTTGAAAGGTAACCTGCTTTTGCGCTCTTTGGCGGTCGCGTGCTTCACATTTAAGCTGTAACAATGTATCCTCTAAATCTTTAGTACGGTTTTTCACCAATACCTCGAGATTATCTTTATGCAACTGAAGTTCTCGTTCGGCTCGCTCCCTTTCTTCAACTTGTTTTTGTAGTTCATTATTCGCTTGCTTCAGACTAGAAGTGGATAGGTTTTTTAGTAACCTAGGAAGAAAGGGCAAGATGGCAATAGCAGCAGCTACTGAGATAGCTGCATTTGATACTTTCTGCCAGCCTGACACTCGGTACGAAGGCTGCCAAATAGTATACATTTCCATAATATGCGTAATCCCACAGGATAAGATAAACGCAACAAATAGCCAAAATACGGGCTTAACCTTTTGAAGACCCCTGCGCTTTTTCATAAATAGAATGGTAGCTAATGGAATTACGAAATATGAAGTCCCGGCCATTCCATCTGATAGCGTATTCAACCAGAAGAGCATCTCGGGCTGCCATAGATGGCTATGGCCATAGGGCATAACCCCTTCAATATTTGGCCAGCCTTTTAAGGTAGTTTGAATCGTATTTATCATGTTTGAGGACATATTGTTTCTTGAGCCTGTCTAACGCTCAAATAATTGAATTCGATAAATTAGTGCGTATTATTCTTATGTTAGAAATAATGCCAATGCGCATAGTATTAAAGGGTTTAGTTGCTGTTTCTTATCGGATAAACCGATTATCTTACGTAGTTTAATTTAATTATGTAGTCTATTTTCTATACTTGATAGTGCTAATTAGTAGCAATTTGATGTGTGTTGATTTATATAAGATTGACATATTTTTTTAGTAAATAAGCAATTGGGCATCACACACACCCTTTTTATAACACATATGTTAAACTACAGAACGGAAGGCAAAGAAGGATAAAAAAATTAGGCGTTTTATTACATAGTAATGAAATGACAAAAACAAAAAATACACAATTAGTAGAGCATCTCTAACAAGATAGGAAATACAAAAAATAGTAATTTTTTCAATATAAAATATAATTATTTATGCTTATATCTCATCAATTTATAATGGGTGAGGGAATATCAATTGAATTAGGAGAAAAGCTATGTAAAGATAAACTGAATGGAAATAAAAAAAGCCCCAAGTGGGGCTTCTTAAAATAGAGGGGCGGTTAAGCTATTTCTTGTCTTTGTCGTCTACCTCTTCATATTCCACATCAGATACATCAGCATCGCTGGTATCATCAGTGCTGTTTTGCTGATCACTAGCTTCTGCTGATTCAGGTCCGCCTGCACCAGTAGCATCAGCGCCAGCAGCTTGATACATCTCCTGTGAAGCGTTTTGCCACGCGGCATTCAGCTTTTCCATAGCCGCATCAATTCCACTTATATCCTGAGCCTGATGAGCAGTCTTCAATTCAGCTAAAGCATCCTCAATAGGTTTTTTGTTACCTTCGGATAGCTTATCGCCGTATTCGCTTAACTGCTTTTCTGTTTGAAAAACAAGTGAGTCAGCTGCATTAATCTTCTCAATCTTCTCGCGCTCCTGCTTATCCGTTTCGGCATTGGCCTCCGCTTCCTTACGCATCTTCTCTATCTCCTCATCGGTAAGTCCGGATGAAGCCTCAATGCGGATTTTCTGTTCTTTGCCGGTACCTTTATCCTTGGCCGATACATTCATGATACCATTGGCATCAATATCAAAAGCCACTTCAATTTGTGGTACTCCACGCGGTGCTGGTGGTATTCCATCCAGGTGAAAGCGTCCGATAGTTCGGTTGTCTTTCGCCATAGAGCGCTCGCCCTGTAGCACATGAATCTCTACCGATGGCTGATTGTCCGAAGCCGTTGAGAATGTCTCAGACTTCTTGGTAGGAATTGTAGTGTTGGATTCAATCAGTTTGGTGAAAACACCACCCATGGTTTCAATACCCAGTGATAACGGAGTTACATCTAGCAGTAGCACGTCTTTCACGTCGCCACTAAATACTCCGCCTTGAATCGCAGCACCAACAGCGACCACCTCATCAGGATTTACTCCTTTAGAAGGCTTCTTTCCGAAGAACTTCTCTACCTCTTCCTGAATTTTAGGAATACGAGTAGAACCTCCTACCAAAATCACTTCATTAATTTCAGAAGTAGAGATTCCAGCATCTTTTATCGCTTGCTTGCACGGCTCTAACGTTCTCCGTACTAAATCGTCTACTAATTGCTCAAATTTGGAACGACTCAAGCTACGTACTAAGTGCTTAGGTATACCATCTACCGGCATAATGTACGGAAGGTTAATCTCCGTACTAGTAGCACTGGATAACTCAATCTTCGCTTTCTCAGCCGCTTCTTTCAAACGCTGCAAAGCCATTGGGTCCTTCCGTAAATCAATATTGTTTTCTTTTTCAAATTCGTCGGCTAACCAATCAATGATGCGGGCATCAAAGTCATCACCACCTAGGTGAACATCACCGTTCGTTGATTTTACTTCAAATACCCCATCGCCTAACTCAAGAACCGAAACATCAAATGTTCCTCCTCCCAAATCGTAAACCGCAATAGTCATGTCCTGATTTTTCTTATCAAGACCGTAAGCTAATGCCGCTGCTGTTGGCTCGTTAATAATTCGCTTTACATCCAGTCCGGCAATTTGTCCAGCTTCTTTGGTAGCCTGACGTTCAGCATCATTAAAGTAAGCAGGCACGGTAACTACCGCTTCAGTAATGGTGGTTCCTAAGTAATCTTCGGCAGTTGATTTCATCTTTTGCAGAATCATGGCCGAAAGCTCCTGCGGAGTATACAACCGGTCGCCAATTTTCACGCGAACCGTATCGTTGTTTCCTTTTTCTATTTGGTAAGAGATATTCTTCATCTCTGCGGAGACTTCCGAATGCTTTTTACCCATAAACCGCTTCACCGAGCTAATCGTATTCTGCGGATTCGTGATTGCTTGTCGTTTGGCGGGACTACCTACCTTACGCTCTCCGTTGCCATTATCTAAAAAGGCAACGATAGAGGGAGTAGTCCGGCCACCCTCGCTATTAGGGATGACGACAGGTTCGTTGCCCTCCATCACCGCTACGCAAGAGTTGGTTGTTCCTAAATCTATTCCTATTACTTTTCCCATAAATATATTTTTATAAAGTTGAATTTTTAGTTTCTCACACTCTATAACATCAATGGGTATGCCAAGCAGAAGTATTATGACAGATTGTCAGAGAAGCACGGTTAGTGTTAGAGTGTTATGGTGCGGAGTGTTATAGCACTTTGTGTTCGTGTGTTCAAGTACTCAAGTTGTTGCCGCGCAATATTCGTGTGACTTGTAAACTTTGAACCCCCAAGTATATTAACACAATAACACTTTTTTTCTAGCGGTTAGCCAACTCTTCCCAGGCCACAACGCCTACGCGATCGGCCCAGTTCTGCCACATCTGAGAAAGTTCTTCTACTCGCTCAGGATATTGGCTAGCTAAGTTCTGAGTTTCAGAGCGGTCTTCGGCCATATTGTATAGTTCCCATTTCTTCGTGGGGCCGGGAGCCGCTAGTTTCCAGTTACCGTTCCGAATGGCCCGATTGCCCATATGTTCCCAGAATAGCGGCTGACTGCGCTGAATGGAATCGCCCCGAATAATTGGAACCAAACTGATGCCTTCGGTGGGTTTTATTGATTGATTTTGATATTGTCGGGGATATTCGGTTTGGGCTAAATCGGTGCAGGTAGCCATCAGATCAACCACGTGGCCTACCTGCCGGTCAATACGACGTTGTTTAATCTGGCGGGGATAATGAACAACAAACGGGGTAGCAATGCCGCCTTCGTGTACCCAACTCTTATAGAGCCGGAAAGGAACGTTACTGGCAT
>NZ_JBARYM010000022.1:0-2956 GCF_049647865.1 Tunicatimonas sp.
GGTTGAATTTTTACAGTTTGCATAAGCATATGATTTTGATTTTCCGCTAAGTTCGGTAGGGCAGATGACAAGGGTATGTCAGGGGTGGGTAAACATTTTTTACGGCACTGTTCAAAATATTCCTGAAGGGTAATTATGTGTGGTTCAAATTGTTGGCCGGTAACGCGTAATGACTGTATGCAATCTAGCCGAAATGCTCTAAAATCACTTCTCAATTGGCAAAAAGCGACCAATATCCAGTTTCCCTGGGTACTGTACAATGCGAAAGGTTCTGTTGCTCGTCGGCTATGCTTACCAGACAGTGACGTATAATCCAACTCAACCAACTGATAATTGGTAATGGCCGACTGAAGATTTATAAGATGATGACTTACTCTTTTTGGCTGGCGATCAGGACGAATCTGGAGGCGTTCAGTCAGTAGCTCGGTTTTCTCCTGCTGCGTGTGCTTTAGTACCGATCTGATTTTAGTAATAGCTCGGTGATACTGTTCGGCTAAAGATTGGTCTTGATTTTGGGTAATCAGATGTTCGGCAGTAATCAGTGCGTTGGCCTCTTCCTCACTGAACATCACCGGAGGGAGATTATAACCATCTACCAACGAGTAACCTTTTCCTTCTTCAGTAACGATGGGAATCCCTGATTGCTCTAACGTTCGGATATCGCGGTAAATAGTGCGGATACTTACTTCATGCTGTTGAGCCATTGCCCGGGCAGTAATTATCCGTCCTGATTGGAGCTGCGTAATTAGTGCGGTCAGTCGGGCGAGACGAGGTTTATTGTCTTCAGTCATCACTAATACTACTGCCTGGTATTTATTCTTCCGCCTTCCGGTAAAGCCAATTGAATCAGTTCCATTTTATTGTTTATTACGAGACGTGCTCTTAGCCAGTTATCTAAAAATACTGCTGCTTTACATTTTCTTGATCACTCCGAGATTTTATCCACTGAATCCAAAAAATGGATTAGCTGGGTAGCAGTTTGTTCCAACCCATTTGCACCTACCATATTAAAGCAGTAAAAGAGCAGATTGCTTGTTCGGAGACATGCTCCCGTTCAATAGTTGTTAGTTACTCAGTGATTAATTATTGCTATCGCTATCCGGAAGTCCGGCACTTTCTACCGTGGTTAAGTAGAAGCGTGCTATCTACTTCATACTAGTCCGCTTAATGAGATAGTTTCGCAAAACTTGATCAAAACCTTGATTGATATCTGCGGTCACGAAATCAATTTTTGCCTGCCCACAGCGGATCTCTAGTTCATGGAAGTACTCGGTCACATATTTCTGGTAAGCTTCCTTCACTTGCGATGGCTGTAGCTTAAGTCGTTCGCCCCGCTCCATATCGATAAATTCGTAGGGTCGCTCTTCAAAATCAAAGTTAAGCTCAGTCTTATGATCGGTTACGTGAAAAAGAAGCACTTCGTGCCGGTTGTGCTTCAAATGTTGCAAAGCACTAAAAATCTGGTCGGTTTCTTCTTGATTTTCAAACATATCACTGAAGATGATTACCAGCGAACGTTTATGAATTTTTTCCGCTACCTGATGTAACACACTAGCTACCGAAGTTTGCCGGGAAGCAGGTTGTTCTTTTAGTAGGTTCTCTAAAATCACGAAGAGCTTATGTAGGTGCGAAGCAGTAGATTTTACCTGCGTTTGTTGGTCAATATCTTCAGAAAATACGCACAGCCCTACCGCATCGCGCTGTTTCTGTAATAAATGCGCTAAGGCCGCTGTAGCCATTACACTAAACGTGATTTTACCCTTATTCTTCTGCGGATAATACATAGAAGACGAATTGTCTACTATTAGCTGACAACGAAGATTAGTCTCTTCTTCGTAACGTTTTGTGTACAAACGACCCGTTTTGGCATATACTTTCCAGTCAATATGCCGAGTGCTTTCGCCCGTATTGTACAGGCGATGTTCGGCAAATTCTACTGAAAACCCGTGGTAGGGTGATTTATGGAGCCCAGTAATAAACCCTTCTACTAACTGCTTGGCTAGTAGTTCAATATTACCAAACTCTCTAATCTCGGACAGATTAAGCATAAGCGAAGAGGGAATTTACCAATGTACGTTTGTAAGGTACAACGAAGGAAATTATAGGAAAGTTAATGAGCACATTTGCTGCACCATAGAAGAATTTGCTTGATTGTAATACCAATGCGAATGAACAAAAGTTTAATAAAAATGTTTTGTTTGCTCTTTTTCTTTGTAACATTTCTTGCATTTATGCTATATTTAGGACAGTTTAGTATCGAATAATCTTTATAATAACTTAAAACGGATTACTTACATCTTAAAATTTGGACGTTGTGGAAGACAATCATGGAAAAGATCGAGCAGAAATTTACTCTCAACGAGTACGAGCGGGCAAGCGCACGTACTTTTTCGATGTAAAATCAACGCGCTCTAACGACTACTACCTAACCATTACCGAAAGCCGAAGACGTTACAAGGACGATGGCTACTTTTACGAGAAACATAAGATTTTCCTTTATAAGGAAGATTTTAACAAGTTTATGACGGCATTGGAAGAAACCGTAGGGCACGTGAAAGAAGAACTGATGCCCGAGTACGATTTTGATCAGTACGAGAATGACAACAATGAAGAGATAGCGCCCACCCAAGAAAATCCGACTCCAGCTCAAGCCCCAGCTCACGCTACTACTAGCGCAGACGAAGAACTGAAGTGGGATTAGATTAGTATCTATCTCAACAATTCATCTCTAAAAGAAGCCCTCATTCCATTGGGCTTCTTTCTTTTATTACCTAAACTATCTAATCACATTTTTAGTATATCTTGCTGATATGCTAAACCGGAGGCTCCTATATGTTTTTCTAGCATTAATAGCAGCCATTCTGGTTGCTTGGATATTTTTCGACATTTTCTCGTACGTAGTAGTTAGCTTAGTGCTATCTACTATCTTTTCTCAGCTCACCAACTACATACACCG
>NZ_JBARYM010000023.1:0-9691 GCF_049647865.1 Tunicatimonas sp.
CAAGCTGCCTGGGACGAACTACAGAAGATCAAAGCCACGAACTTGGCCACTAGTTAATTTTTATTGTTTATCCTAATTTGCGATGAGCGAAACATCAGTTATTAATATAAGATATCTAAATGAGGCGCCAGGCTATTTGAAATATAGTAGGGCCCGAGGGCCAAGCTAGAAGTTCGAGTTGGGCTGCAAGAAGTAGATAAGTGATGCTTCGCGCCTCAAGCTCTCGTCAACTAATCATCTCATCAATCATATATCATCAATCATATGGCACGATTTACTCGCATTCAAGTTCTTAGCAAGATGCACGAAACTGGCATTGTTCCGGTGTTTTTCCACAAAGATATTGAAGTTGCTAAACAAGTTCTAAAAGCTTGCTACGATGGCGGTATTCGAGTATTTGAATTTACTAATCGGGGAGATTACGCCCACGAGGTATTCGGAGAACTTAATAAATACGCAGAACAAACTGTACCCGAAATGATTCTTGGAGTAGGTTCTATAGTAGATGCTGGTACTGCTTCTTTGTATATTCAGTTAGGAAGTAACTTTATTGTATCCCCTATTTTAAGTACCGATATGGCTAAAGTGTGCAACCGACGCAAAATCTCTTGGTCGCCTGGTTGCGGCTCTCTTTCAGAAATTTCTTATGCCGAAGAGTTAGGAGCTGATATTGTTAAAATATTTCCAGCTACTCAAGTTGGCGGTCCAGAATTTATCAAAGGAGTAGCTGGTCCTAGCCCTTGGACGAGTATTATGCCAACTGGCGGTGTATCTCCTACCGAGGAGAACCTCAGTGCTTGGATTAAAGCCGGAGCCGCCTGCGTAGGTATGGGGTCTCAGCTAATTACAAAAGATATTATTAAAGAAAACAATTATAATCTCCTTACGGAGCGCTCACGTTCTGCTATGGATATTATTCATCGTTTAAAAGGGGGAGAATAACTCTTTGCGAAGCAACAGAAAATTTATTCAAATAATTTAATGTAGGGTTAATTTTTCGTTGATAAGGGCTTTTCTGTTAATTTTAAGCCCCTAACAAAGAGTACATTTTTTAACTTTCTACCAAAGAAGGTTACCTATTTTGCTATTACTAACTACATTCCTACCTTTATTTTGCTTTTAACTTAATTCGTCATTATCAATACATTTACTTTAGCCCGAGAATGTTAATTCGACATTCTTCGAAATTACTCATGTAATATTTATTAATAAAAATAAGTTTTTTAGCGTCTAAATCGCCGATTTAGCACATTATTAGAACTTTAATAGTGATAATAGGCAAAATAAATTGTGTAAGGTTATTTTAGATAACTAAATTTTTTTGTACTTTTAAAAGGTCGTTTATTAAAAAGTACTTTAAACTATGCATGAACTACATGATCTTATTAGGATAATCCGTAAGAAAGGACAACGAAGCTTACAACTTGTAAACTTCAATTTTAGAAAAAAAGAGACATCCAAGGATAATCTACTTTATCAAGGTATCATTAATGATACTTTCCAATCTGATACCGAAGCTTCAGAGAAGCTTTTTAGTTCTGATCCTGGTAATCGCAACTATCGGAATGCGAAGTCACGGCTCAAACAAAAGCTTCTTAATCACCTCTTCTTTCTGGATTACGAGAAAGATAGCTATACTCTTTTTCAGCAATCCCGCTACAACAGTGAGCACACTCTTCTTCAGTCAAAAATTCTGTCAACCGAAGACGCTGATGAAATCGCTCAAAAGGTTCTTCCAGCTCTTATTCGCACTACAACCGAGTTTGAATTATACGATATTCTAGTTCCAGCTTTAGAGCTTGTTAAAAACTATCACTCTCGTCAAGGCAAAATAACTCCATTTATGGAGGTTAGAGAAGAACTGGCGAAGTATCGGTTGAAATACCGAGCATTTCAGGCTAGTGAAGATTTATATTATGATACTCTTGTCCATATTCACAAATCGGTAAGCGCTCAAAAAAGAGTATTAGATTCTATTCCCAATACAATTAGTCAGATCTACCATATTGCTGAGCGAGTAGAAAGTGAATCTATAAAAATTATCGGTCACAAACTTTCTATACTATACTATCACCTCAATTGGGATTACGATAAATCGTTAGAACTATGTACCCATTTAGAAGAAAAATATCTAAATCGACCCAACAGTGAAATTAAGGTTAACCTTAATCAAAAGCACATTGTATTCACCAAGCTCTACGCATATATTTATACTGAAGAAGTTATAGAAGGTATTCCGTACGCTATGCGTAAGCAAGCTTTATTTAAGCCTAGCCACGATGATTGGTTTACGTTTATGGAATATTACATCTTACTACTGTTCAAAGCTGAACAATATAAAGAAGCGACAAAAATATTTCGCAAAGTACGGACCAATAAGAATTTTAATAATCAACCTGAAGATGTAAAGGAGCGATGGGCTATGTACCGGGTGAATCTAATCTTCTTCAATGAAGCTAAAATTCTAAGTTGGGGATTCAACTTAGAAGAATTCTTAGATCAACGTCCTGATTTCTTTAAAGATCACGAATATTTGAATATTGCCTACCATACAATTCAGTGCATGTTCTTGCTTCGTAAAGGCAATATTCAAGGGTTTAAAGATGGTGTAAAACGGATAACCGAATATAAATCGCCGCACTTAGATAAGAGAAATAATTACCGAAGCAGTGTATTTATTCGTCTACTGGAAATTGTCATCGAGAAAGAGTTCGATTTTGATCTTATTCAGGAAAAAGGCACACTTTATTATCAGAAGCTTACGGATACCAAAATTCCTGTAGACTTAGAGACTGAAATGGAGGTGGTCCCTTATGAGCGGCTGTGGCTACACATTCTACGCATTCTTAAAACCAACAAAGCCTACGTTCACTATCAGTTTTATAATGCTCAGGCTATCTAATGCGTTTATATCTCGCGCGTGTAAATGTGCACTTTGGCTATAAGTCGCCGTGGAAAAGAATATGATAATCCTTTACCGGTATACGATTTTTCGGGTGCGCTGGCATTAAACGCACCCGAATTTGGTACTTTTAGTCCCCATGAGCCAGAATTAGTCATATCTCCGGGCAGAATATAGGCTAATTGTCCTAGTCGCTCTTCATTAAGATATATAGCTACAACGGCTCTCTTTTTATTGGCCAAATTCTGAGCTTGCTCCAGAACGTCTTGATCGTATCCTTTACCTAGTAGTTTCCACCGGGTATCGTTCTCTAGATAATTATTAATCTCGCTCACTGTCATGTAGCGGTTTTTATCTTTGCTATAAAAGTCACTCATTTTATATAGCGAATGTAGAGCTTTTCCTATTTGCTGAAAACATTTTACATTCTGATTATTATTACCATTACATGACTGAAAGTCTATTACATGGTTTTGAAGTTGGTACTGCCAGCTACCGGATAGGTACTGCGCGTATGATACAGAACTGAAAAATAAAGAAACAACTAATACAACACACCTCATGTCTCTGCTAATTTTGTTTAAACAAATTTATAATTAATATAATAATAATTATAATTCTAAGCATCATTTTCATTACATGAATTATTAAATTAAACTAATCATCTTTTTTTAATTGTCGCACCCGTTTTAAGAATTCTAATATCAAAAAGCTACTCTTTTAGTTAAAGAAACTCTATTTAATTAACTTTGATCTTTAGCAAAATCTCGAATTATATGAAAATAGGGATCATAGTTTTTCCCGGCTCCAATTGCGATGAGGACATTTACTACGTTTTCAAGCATATTCTCCATAAATCTACTGTCAAACTTTGGCACAAAAATGCTAGTACAGAAAACTGTGATCTACTAGTAGTACCCGGTGGTTTCTCATACGGTGATTATCTCCGAGCGGGAGCAATTGCCCGATTCTCCCCTATTATGGATTCCGTAATTAAGCATGCGAATCGGGGTGGCTACGTGCTGGGTATATGCAATGGCTTTCAGATCCTTACTGAAGCTCGTTTGCTACCTGGTGTTCTTTTGCCCAATATCAATCAGAAGTTTATTTGTAAGAATATTTACATCAAGGCAGCTACTAATACTACAATGTTGACCGCTGCGCTTGATCCTAATCGTACCTATAAAATCCCAATAGCTCATGCTGAAGGCAGGTTTTATGCGTCCAATGACGAACTTAAATCGATGGAAGATCAAGAGCAAATTATGTTTCACTACGTTAATCAATACGGCGAGATTGATAATGCTAGCAACTACAATGGCTCTATTAACAGTATTGCTGGCGTGACTAACCGAGGGAAGAATGTAATGGGCCTTATGCCTCACCCAGAACGAGCTGCTGATGATGCACTACATAATACTGATGGTCGTGAATTATTAAACTTTGTGCTTAAACTAGAAGAATCACTTTCTTAACAACTTCTAAGTAGTATTCCAAATTATCGGTAGGAGTATAATCAACAACCATAACATTACATCCATTATGAGAAATTCAAGAATCGTTGGCGTAGGACGTTACCTACCTGAAAAAGTTGTCACTAATGATGACCTAGCCGAAATAATGGATACTTCTGATGAATGGATACAAGAACGAACTGGTATTCGTGAACGACGTTTCTTTAAGCTAGGTACAGATACTACCGCTAATATGGGAACCCGCGCAGCCCGCATGGCATTGAAAAACGCTGGACTTACTCCTCAAGATGTGGATTTTATAGTATTTGCTACCCTAAGCCCTGACTATGATTTTCCTGGTTCTGGAGTATTAGTACAACGAGAGCTAGATGTGCCAACCATTGGCGCCCTCGATGTTCGTACGCAATGCACTGGGTTTGTTTACGGTTTATCTATTGCCGATCAGTTCATAAAAACCGGAATGTATAATACTGTACTGGTGATTGGGTCAGAAATTCACAGCAGTGGCTTGGATATGACTACTCGGGGACGAGGAGTATCTGTGCTTTTTGGCGATGGAGCGGGCGCAGTAGTACTTCAAGCTACCGATGAGCCAAATCGCGGTATTCTGTCTACTCACCTACACTCGGAAGGAAAATATGCTGAAGAACTAGCGGTACTAGATCCCGGAAGCTCTCGGGCTATTCCTCGTACTCAGGCTAAGATGATTGAAGAAGGAACAATTTTTCCGGTAATGAATGGTAATCACGTTTTTAAGCATGCCTCAACTCGCTTTCCTGAAGTAATTAATGAAGCTTTAGCAGCTAATAATCTTCAGCCTACTGATATAGATTTACTAATTCCTCACCAAGCGAACTTGAGAATTAGCCAGATGGTGCAAAAACTTTTAGGACTAGATGATAGCCAAGTATTTAATAATATTCAGCGGTACGGTAATACCACCGCAGCCTCTATTCCTATTGCGATGAGCGAAGCTTGGGAGCAGGGTAAGATTAAGGAAAACGATTTGATCTGTTTAGCTGCTTTCGGAAGTGGTTTTACTTGGGCATCAGCCCTAATTCGTTGGTAATTAAGCTCAACACTTCTTTGAAATTGATAATTTTGCTGACTTTGACTTTCTTATCAGCATGATTACAAAATAACTCAGAAACCGGGGTTTGATAATCACAACTCATATAAAGCAATACAACTGTAAGTAATACGAGCGATCCGAGAATGATCCAGGTAGAAAACTTAGGTTCGTGAGAGAAGAATGATAATCGATGACGGTTATTAGCAGGTTTGTATTTCATATGTAGGGCAGTTTAGGCTAGTTATTATCGAATTGAACGCTATAATAATCTCGCTATTGTATGAGATATGAATTAGTCATCACCGAAAGCTTGATTGATGGTGTCCTCAGTTGATCGGAGCCGGTCTTTACAAAACTGTACTAACTCAAGTGCATACTTCACTTTCTCTGACAGAGTATCTACATCGAGTTCTTGGTTCTCTACCGCATCAACGATTTCTTGCAACTCCTGCATCGCAACTTGATAACTCCTAGGTGTCGCTGGCTTCTTTTTCGGCATTTTCTACTTGGATCACTTTTTTTAAACTACTAAGGTAAACTGCCTGATGCGTTTTGGTGGTTAGTTCACTTCCTACTTTTAGTTGGTCGGCAGACTGGATAGGAACTCCATCAATGTGGGTGATACTAAATCCTCGCCCTAAAATAGCATCCGGGTGGACTAAATTCATCAGCTTTTCGGTTGCTTCTAACTGATTGTTTTGTGCTTGTAGAGAGTTACGAGTGCCTTGCTCCAGACGATTACTCATCTGGCTTACTTGTTCTAACTGCCGAGCGAGCAAAGAGGATAAATTATTTTTTAGCAGGTCGCTCACTCGGTTTAGCGAATGTTTTTGATTGAGCAAGCGAGATATAACTGATAGTCTAAGGGTTGACGCTATTTTTTCCAGGCGATAGTCTTGTTCAGCGACTATGCTTCCGGCTAACTGAGCAAGAGCTCGAGTCTGCTCATCTAACTTTACCTCAAAAGAGTAAAGCTGCTCGATGAGAAATTCAGCTACGGCGGTAGGTGTTTTCTTACGGGTGTGAGCGACTAGATCAATTACTGTTTCGTCTCGCTCATGCCCAATTCCGGTGATTACTGGTATGGGAAACTGCGCTACGTGGGCAGCTAAATCGTAACTATCGAAACAGTCAAGATCCACTTGCGCTCCTCCTCCCCGTATTATAACTACACAGTCGTAACTACTAGGTGTATCCTGACTAGCAAGTCCGAAAATGCGGTGCAGTGCTTGGATGATGCTGTCGGCTGCCTCATTTCCTTGCATCTTGGCTTTAAATAGATCAGCGGTAAAACTATAACCGAACCGGTTCTCCTGAAGCTGATTCATAAAATCACCTAATCCCGCGGCAGTGGGTGAGCTAATAATAGCCAGCTTTTGCGGGGTTTTGGTAAGAGTTAGCCCCTTGTTCATATCAAATACCCCGTCTTCTACCAACTGGTTGATAACTTCCTGTCGCTTTAATGCCCGCTCACCCAAAGTATACTGAGCATCTATATCTTTTACATTCAGGCTAAGTCCGTACAGGTGGTGAAAACTAACCTCTACTTGAGCTAAAACTTTCAAGCCGGGTCGTAGTGCTTCCCCAGTGATCGATTCAAACCAGCCACCTAGTCCTCGGAAAGTATTACACCAAATAGTCGCTCGGATTTTCGCATACAGATAATTATCGTTCTTTTCTACCAAATCTAAATAGCAGTGTCCGTTCTGACCAACCCGCATCTCACCGATTTCAGCCACTACCCAATACTTTGGCTCTAACTCTACCGATAGAGCAGATTTAATCTTTTGATTCAATTCATACAAGCTAAAATACTGCATATCAATAAAATACGCTTATAATCTTAAATTAAGTATTATTAGGTTTCCAGGGAATTTCCTCTACCTCTAATTCTTTACCCAGATACCTAGCTAACACAAATAAGTAGTCAGAAAGGCGGTTTAGAAAAGTGATTAACTTAGGATCTACTGAGTCATTTTCAAATAGGCGGACTACGCAACGTTCGGCGCGTCGGCATACACAGCGGGCAATATGGGCCTGCGAAACTACCGGATGGCCACCCGGCAAAATAAAGAATCGCATCGGCGAAAGCTCACTATCCATTTGGTCAATCTCATGCTCTAACCACGTGGTACTGTCTTCAGATAATTTCGGAACTCCCTTTTTATCAGGTTCACTCGCTATTATGGCTCCCACGACAAACAGATTATCTTGTATCCATTGAAATTTATCTTGGCGAGTAGCATTAACCGACTGATCTCGAAGTAGCCCAATTTGAGCGTTTAACTCATCGACTGTGCCAATAGCTTCTATCCGTAGATCAGCTTTAGATACCCGATTTCCTCCGTATAGTGAAGTCTCACCTTTGTCACCGGTTTTGGTATATATTTTCATGAAATCATCAGTAGGTTAGATTAATAAACGGCGAGTCAATTTGTCGGAAATAGTATTAAAAAGCAACCGACTGTTCATCTTTAACCTGCTGGTAGTGTTGCTCAAACTGTTGGTACTGTTGAGCAGTGGAAAGCTTTTTCAAATCAGCTAAACTTTCTTCCGCATAATTTTCTAAGCCAACTCGGACTGCCGACAAAATATATTCTTCTAAAAGCGTGGATGAATAGGGATTCGTTTGAATCGCATCTAGAAAATAGTGATAAACTGTTTCGGGCTGATCACTATAAAAGTAGTGTAATGCTCCAATCAACCCTGGCTCAAAAAATGGATTGCCTAGTAAGGAAGAGAAAAGTTGGTGAGCTTTATCATCGTCGCCAAATGATTGAGCTAGCAACGCTTGCCAAAACTGCTTTTGATACTGCTGTTGCTTCGTGAGTGGCACCAACATATTAATCCGTTTATTCCAATCAGCAACATGGTCGTTAGAAATTGTAGCCAGTGCCCAAGCCCATTCTAGATAGATGGTTCCTTGATAATTTAGCGATGATTCATTTTCGCGTAAATCTTGAATAATAGGGGTAAGCACTTCTGAGTAAGCACTTCTATTACTGAGAAGCAAATCGTAAGCGGCAACAGCAGCGTAGCTTAAGTCTTCAAATGATTCAAATGCTAATTGTATTTGCTGTTTTGTTAATTCCTGCCCTCGGTAACGGATCCATTGATATCGCTCAATGTCGTTTTGCATTTGAGCAAACGGGGTAGATAGAATCCGCAGTTGTTGGTTTGCCATGTCCCAAAACGCAGACTGAGTAGAATCTTGAAGTACATCTTGCCAAGCTTGCTGAACTACCGCTAAAGAAACATCAGGTGCAGGAAGTGATTCGGTAAGGCTAACTGCAAACTTGAGCCGGGCATCCTGATAATTTTGTTCTGCTAACTGAGCAAAATACTGAGTTGCCACGCGGGGAGTTTTCTGTTCCAGTGCCCATAATCCGATAATATTAAGATAGTAATTTCGCTTAAAAACGTTTACCGATTGTAACCGATCAAGTTTTCGGAGGGCATCTACTACTTTATTTTGCTGATACTGAGCCACTGCCAGAGATAAAATCAAATCTTCGGTATACGGAAAATTCACAGCAAAATCACTTAAAGCTTGAACATCTTGTAGTAGTGTGGTATCTACCGAAGAAGCTTGCAGTAAATAATTCTTTAGTTGAGCAAAAGAGGAAGCATCGAGTACCGAGTCGGTAGGTAGTTTTGGGATAGTTTGAAAGCTATTTGAGTCAGAAGGTAACTGTCCTTGCAATAATAAAAGATTGATGCGAGTAGGTGGATAATCTTGCGTAGTGGTAAATTCCATCACCAAAGAATCAGTAGAAACATCTAATTGGGCTCTCTGCTGACCAACAAGTCCCAAAGTATTGGCTTCTGCGGCTAATTGAGTAGTAGCGTAAGTTGAGGATTTATCTAACCAAAATAGCGCCGAGTCTAACACATCGGTTTTTCCGTATAACATCGCCAGATTATTTTCTAAATAAGCATTACCTGGAAAAGTAGCTACTCCTTCTTTCAGAGTAAATAGCGCGTCAAAATACTGATTGGTGCTTGCGTAGGCGGCCCCTGAATTTGCGTAAGCAAGCGCACTGGGCTTTTTTTGTAAAGCTTCCTGAAAATAGTAAGCATTAAGTACTGGATCATCTTGCTGCCGAGCCAACGCGCCTAATGAATAATTGGCCCGATGATTATTGTTGGCGTATTGATCGCTGAGCTTGTAATATTGCTCCGCTACAAATAGCTCTTCTTTCATCCAATGAAGATCTCCAATTCCGATGTTGTAGCCCGATA
>NZ_JBARYM010000024.1:0-1888 GCF_049647865.1 Tunicatimonas sp.
GAAAAGAAAGCCGAAGATATTGTAAAACTGGATTTAAGAAAAGTAAAAAATGCGGTAGCCGATTTCTTCGTCATTTGCTCTGGTAATTCTGATACGCAACTAGACGCAATTGTTAACTCTATTGAGAAGGAAATAAAGGAAAAAACCGGAGAAAATCCCTGGCACCGGGAAGGTAAAGAAAACCGAGAATGGATGCTACTCGACTATGTCAATGTAGTAGCCCATGTTTTTACGCACGACCGCCGGGAGTTTTTTGCTTTAGAAGAACTTTGGGGCGATGCAGTAATCACCCCCATAGATTCGGATGTATCGCTCAAAACTTTGTAGTAAAAGTATGCGTTCGTAGTTAAGTTTAACTAAATTGCATTTCATTCAGAATAAGGATATTATCAAATAAATGGCAGATTCTAAGAAGAAAAAAATGATGCCGAAGCCCCCGCAACGGCCCAACTATCCAATATGGATTATCGTAACCTTACTGGCTTTGATCTTGGGGGTTACGTACTTCAATAAAAGCAACTCTACGGTTAAGATTGATCAGCGTCGCTTCGATAAAATGTTAAGCGAAGGTGATGTAAAGGAGGTAATACTAATTGCTCAGCAAAATAGAGCGGAAATTACACTTACCTCAGAAGCTTTAGAGAAACCAGCGTATCGCAATGAACTAGAAGAGCGTAATCCGTTCCCGATGATGTCGGGGCCACACTATCTTCTAAAGATACTGGATGCGAAAGTTTTCGTTGATGATTTTAATGAAGCGCAGAGTGATTTACCCGAAAGCGAGCGCATCGGTTACGGGGTAGAAGAACGCTCCGATGTAGTTGGCTGGTTGTTCCAATGGGGCTTTCTATTCCTACTGCTGTTCGGCTTCTGGTTTTTGATGCGGCGAATGGCCGGAGGTGGTGGCCCGGGTGGACAAATATTTAATATTGGAAAATCCCGCGCTGCTCTATTCGATGCGGAGAATAAGGTGAACATCACGTTTGACAATGTAGCAGGGTTAGACGAAGCCAAGGAAGAAGTCCGAGAGATCGTCGACTTTCTAAAAAACCCATCTAAGTACACTAATTTAGGAGGTAAAATACCAAAGGGTGCTTTGCTCATTGGTACACCCGGTACCGGTAAAACATTATTAGCCAAGGCGGTAGCCGGTGAAGCGGGAGTTCCTTTCTTCTCCCTATCTGGTTCCGACTTTGTAGAGATGTTTGTTGGGGTTGGAGCCGCACGAGTACGCGACTTGTTCAAACAAGCTAAGGAAAAGGCCCCTTGTATTATATTTATTGACGAGATTGATGCGGTAGGGCGAGCGCGAGGAAAAGGAGCTATGCCCGGTTCTAACGATGAGCGCGAAAATACGCTCAACTCCTTGCTGGCTGAAATGGATGGGTTCTCTACTGATTCGGGAGTAATTATTCTGGCCGCCACTAACCGCCCCGATGTGCTAGACTCTGCTCTATTGCGCCCCGGACGCTTTGATCGCCAGATTTCTATTGACAAACCAGATATTGTTGGCCGGGAAGCTATCTTCAAGGTACACTTGAAGCCTCTAAAAACATCAAAGGACATTAACCCTAAGAAACTAGCCGCGCAAACCCCCGGTTTTGCTGGAGCTGAGATTGCCAATATTTGTAATGAAGCCGCTCTGATTGCGGCTCGAAGGGATAAGAAGGTTATTGAAACCCAAGATTTTCACGATGCTATTGATCGAGTTATTGGTGGACTAGAGAAGAAGAATAAAATAATTTCGCCCGAAGAGAAAGAAATTGTGGCTTACCACGAGGCTGGTCATGCGGTAGCCGGATGGTTCTTAGAACACGCTGATCCTTTGGTGAAAGTAAGTATTGTTCCTCGGGGAGTTGCTGCTTTAGGCTACGCGCAGTATCTACCT
>NZ_JBARYM010000025.1:0-5495 GCF_049647865.1 Tunicatimonas sp.
TACCACTTCGATGGATTTGAGTTGGATACCGTACAGTTTCCCCACGATGAAGACCGGGACTTTATCCGGCAGATTGACGAACACGTTGTAGCCGAAGCAGCTCGTTACCTTAAGCAAGAAGCCCCAGATTTATCGTGGGTTTACCTGGAGTACACCGATGATATGGGGCACCGTTACGGGGATAGCGAGCGAATGGATGAGGCAGTAAAGCTAGTAGATGAACAGGTGGGGAAAATCTGGGGTGCGATTCAACAGCGGGAGCAACAATTCAACGAAGAGTGGCTCATTATTATCACCACTGATCACGGTCGGGATGCTAAAACCGGGAAGGATCATGGCGGGCAGTCGGAGCGGGAGCGTACTACCTGGATTACCACTAATTCTCCCAACCTAAATAATTATTTTCATCAACATCAGCCTGCCATTGTTGATATTATGCCAACGTTGGCAGATTTTCTCAGCATTGAAATTACTCCCGAGCAGAAACGAGAAATAGACGGAGTTTCATTAGTTGGCCCGGTTTCATTAGTTCGCCCAACTATTCAACTGGAAAGCCAACAACTTATTGTCTCGTGGCAGGCAGTAGAAAAAGAAGGAACCGCCAAGATTTGGGTGAGCACGACCAATGATTTCAAAAGTAGCGGACAAGCTGACGAATATAAGTTGGTGGGTGAAGTACCGGTAACTGACGAACAATTTGTGATTAACCTAGCTGAATCTCCATTATTCCGAAAGGTAGTAATAGAAGGAGTGCACAACACAGTGAATCAGTGGTTCGATCAGGAGGGAAAATGAATCCTTAGGTATTTCTCAAACAGATTCTCCCGCTTTCTTAGCGGTTTTTAAACGTATGCGTTAGTTCGAACACCATTTAGATGAGCTAGTAGGTTTAGTTTCAAAAGATATGCTAGCGGTGCAGAAATAATAGAATTGTTAGATTGCTCTATGGCTCTATGGCTCTATGTTAAAATTAATCTTTACCCTTCACTAGCGGGCGCAATAGTTCTTGCGTTTCTAATACTGATTTATCAAGTTTCTTACTAATCTCTCGTAAGCTGTCGTATTCTATCTTGCGCTGTCTACGACCAGAGGGCTTGAAAGATTCTTTAACTCGTACTGTACCGTACTCAGTGTCAATTTCCAAGGCATTCCGCTTGAGCATCTGCTTACCCACTCGGTAGTAACGTAGTCCAATGGTAGGGGTATGCTCCAGTATAAATTCACAGATTGTCTCTAAGGAAAGTGTACTAGCGAGCACCGATATTTTTAGTCCAGGTCTTCCCTTTTTCATTTGAATAGGCGTATAATAAAAATCAGATGCTCCTAATTCCAGCAACTGCTGCTGAAAATCAGAACCGAGAATTTCACTAGACGTATCGTCTAACTGGGTTTCTATCACGTACATTTCAGTTTGCTCGGTGGCTCCAGAAGAGGCTAGTAGAGAAACCCGTACTACATTGGCGACCGTAAAATCTTTAGTGCCCGGCCCGTACGCTGACTGCTCTACCCGTAAGGTAGGAACTGAGAACTCAGGATTTAGGTACTGAAGAATTGCTGCACCGGTTGGCGTGGTCTTCTCACCGGGTTCATTTCCTTTAAAAGTAGGGATTCCGCGTAGTATGTCAGCCGTGGCGGGAGCGGGTACGGGCAATACTCCGTGCTGTGTTTTCACGGTTCCGCTCCCCACACACACGGAATCGGAGTAGGTTTTTTCTACGTTCAACTTATCTAGCATTACCGCGCAACCCACAATATCTAGAATAGAATCTACCGCACTTACTTCGTGGAAATGAATTTTCTCCAGCGGTATATCGTGTACTTTGGATTCGGATTTACCAATAATCAGAAATATCTCTTTTGCTATTTTTTTAGCATTATCGCTGATCTCAGCCTTTTCAATAATCTCATTGATATGAGACAAGTGGCGATGAGCGTGGTGCCCCGGTTTATGCGTGTGACTATGCGTATGTGAATGAGTATGAGAGTGTGAATGACTGTGAGAATGTTCGTGGGAATGGGTAGTAGTTTCTTGACTACTATCTTGGTCTTCGTTTAGATCAATAATTTTGATGTGCTTACAGACAATTCCATTTTTGTTTACCGTATTCACTTCCACTTTGCCGTCGGGCAAGTTGAGCTTTTCAGGCAAAGATGCTACTTCGTCGTATCCATCAGCTAAGCCACAGAGCGCGCTTAATAGCATGTCTCCGGCCAAGCCCGCGAAAGGTTCAATATATAGTACACTCATTGCTTAGTATGTTTTGGATTAAAAGTATGCAGCATCCGAAATGCCGCAATAGCTGCTCCGTAACCATTATCAATATTAACGACGGTAATTCCGTTAGCACAGCTCGCCAATAAACTATGCAATGCTACTTGACCATCTGCTGCTATTCCGTAGCCCACACTAGTAGGTACCGCAATAATAGGTTGCGACACTAGTCCGCCCAACACGGTAGGCAATGCCGCCTCAAAACCGGCTACCGCAACAATAATTTTATGGTTTTTTATTTCCTCTAGGCGGTTCAGCAACCGGTGCAGACCGGAAACACCTACATCCTGAATGCGGGTGGCGGCCAGGCCCAGAAAGAGTAGGGTATAAAAAACTTCATTGACTACGTAAGCGTCAGAAGTACCACCCGAAACGATGACTACTTCCGGAATTAATTCATTATATGTTTTCAGATTCAAACCAAATACCCCTGATTCCTTATCAAAAAATGCTTCAGGAAATACTTCTAGCAACTGCTGGGCTTTTGTCTCTTGAACGCGAGTTGCCAGAGCAGGAATTTCTTTTTGCTGGTAGTAATCGAGAATATTATTAAGCTGATCAACTGTTTTAGACTGACCAAAAATTACTTCAGGAAAACCTAAGCGCTCTTTCCGGTCTAGGTCAATGTTGAAGTTTTCGTTACTCATGCAAGGCCCGATTTAATTTGCCCGATACCAAACCTTCTTGATCAATAGTGCACAAAGTAAAACCTACTTGCTTAATCTCTTCCGAAACAATTAAAAATACTGCTCGCAACTGGGCTACCTCTTCCGGCGGTACTTCTACGCGGGCTTCAGTTCCAAAGTGGCGAACCCGTACATCGGCAAAGCCGTGCTGGTTTAGAATGGCTTCGGCGGCTTCAATCTGCTTCAATTTTTGAGTACTAATGCTATCGCCGTAGGGAACTCGAGAGCTGAGACAGGGACTAGCCGGTTTATCCCAATGGGCTAATCCGAGGTACTTAGCAATTTCTCGTACGGCTTGCTTGTTAAGACCACAGTCTACAAACGGTGATTCTATACTATGTTCATTGGCCGCTTGCAAACCTGGGCGATAGTCACCCAGATCGTCCGTATTGGTGCCGTTTAGTAAAGTGTGCTCAGGGTATGTTTCTTTTAACGAATTAAGGGCGACATACAAATGATTTTTACAAAAGTAGCAGCGGTTGGCCGGATTCTGTAAGTAGTTCTCATCACTCAGCTCATCGGTACGAATGATCTCTAGCTTGATACCATATTTCTGGCAGAAGTCAATCGCCAAATCTAAATCGCGCTGTTTCAAACTGGCGGAAGCCGAAATGCAGCCAATGGCTTGGTCACCCAGGAAGTAGTGCGATAGGTATAGTACTAAACTAGAGTCAATCCCCCCGGAAAAAGCCGTAATGGTTTGCTTTCGCTGTTTATACCATACTTCCAATACGTCTAAATATTCCTTGACCATACTATCCCAACAGTTGTGTAATGAAAATAATATCTGAACCTCAAACTATCCAAAGTTCAGCAGACTATCAAGCAAACTGATACAGTAATCCTATTTTCAACCGTAAAAAACACCGGTAAAGATGGAGTGAAAATTTGGAAATCAAAGACTGGAAACCGAAATTATATTGGAAAGCGTTCAGTCTGAACTTCCCACTTCTGGTCTCTACAAAAATCAGAATCAGGTACTTTACACGGCGTACTTTTTGAATACGCTATCCCAAGGGTCGCGCATGGAGCGAGAAAGTAGTTGGTTAGCCGCGAAGTTATCTATGAACTTTTCCGCTTGAGGATCCCAATCCAGGTCTTGTTGGAGCATCATGGCGATATTACCTAGGTGAGCAATAGTAATAGACCGATGCGCTACCTCAGCCGGGGCAATAGGTTCTTCCCTGGACAGTACACAATCGATAAAGTTGCGGAAGTGATTATCACTTTTGTAGAGATGAATTTCGTCTGGCCCAATCTCCGCATCTAATATACTCTTTGGATCAGCATCGTGGCTGCCTCGGTTGGCCCAAACGCTGCCTTCCGTGCCAGTAAATTTAATTCCGCGCCCTTCCTGGCTGGTGACAATCAGTTTTAATCCGTTTTCGTAAAGACACTCAAAGTGGAACTCGGTAGCCGTATTCCAAACCGGATGATCAGACCAAGTTGCTCGCGCATTCTGAATTTTTACCGGACCGGTGTACTCAGTGTCCATACCCCACTGGGCAATATCCGGGTGATGGCCTCCCCAATCGGTAACCATGCCGCCCGAGTAATCTAGTATCCAGCGGAAATTGACGTGGGTGCGGGCGGGGCAATACGGAGCTTCGGGAGCAGGTCCTAGCCACATGTCGTAGTTAAAGTCTTTCGGTACCGGAACCGTTTCAGTAAGATGGCTGGTCTTGCCAAAATCGGGAGTGCCGGGAGGAAGGCTACAGGTCACTGTTTGTAGTTCTCCAATCTTACCGTTTCTCACTAACTCACAAACCCGGCGGAAGTTCTCATCAGAGCGTTGCTGACTACCCGTCTGGAAAACTACTTGGTGTTTATTAACGGCATCACTCATGGCTCGGCCTTCCTCTATTGTAAGAGCAAGCGGCTTTTGGCAATAAATATCTTTACCTGCCGCAGCGGCCATCAGCACGGGAATAGCGTGCCAATGGTCGGGGGTCACAATTTCTACTGCATCAATATGATCGAGGGCAATCACATCCCGAAAATCTTCGTATCCCTGGCACGACTGGTATTTTTTTCCGTGTTTCTCGCTATAGAAATCGTCAACGAGTTGCATAATAAATTCTCGTCCAGCTACTTTGCCATTCCAGTACCCGTCACTTTTTTTATTCACATCGCAGATTGTGGTTATCTGCACTCGTTCGTCGGGTAAGAAGCTTTTAACATCATTCCCAGCCTGATTTCCAGCACCAATAAATGCAATATTAATTCGCTCGGAAGGTGCTATATGGCCGTTTTTGCCCAATGCCGAAGCAGGGATTATGGTAGGGGCAGCAAAAACAGCCGAGGTTGCCGTGCCGACTTTTTTAATAAACGCTCTTCTACTGTTGTTATTCATGGTAGGTGGTTGTTCTTTAGTTAATTACTCACTCAATAGTACGAATGAGTCTAAACGAAAAGTAAAATAATCAGCCACCATTCCCAAATTTTACCATACATCTATCTTAAATGGGGTAGTAATCGCTACTAGTTGCAGTAAATAATGACGGGCGCCGATTACGAATTAAAGAGGGTAGCCTGAA
>NZ_JBARYM010000026.1:0-1560 GCF_049647865.1 Tunicatimonas sp.
GTACCACCTTGGTCAGATACCTCAGCTTCGCGAATTATCGTTGCAAAAAACGCAGATTAAAGGGGCAGGGCTGGTTTATCTTACCGAATTACCGCTACTGGAAACACTCGACCTTTCTCACACCCAAGTAACTGATAATCACCTACTTTATGTTTTGCAGATGCCAGCTATAAAGGATGTATATCTTTATGAAGCCCCCGTATCGTCTCAACTAGTAGAAACCCTTAAGCTTCATCTACCCTCCGTGAATATTCATCTTACGCGTAGTCCCAGTTACTAATTCTGGTAAGTGGCTACAGATTATAATCATCTTGAGTCTTCTATAAAAGAGATTCCTAGCTTCTGTTTGTTTTCAATTTGCTTTCCGTACGTTAAATAGTGGTCAAGTTTAATGGTGCGCCCTTTCACATCTTCTACTTCAGCCTTTACCCAGAAAATACCCCAGGTCCAAATTGCTAACGAGCAATTTTGATTAAGCGTCGTTCGCTCCACTAGCTGCACTGGTTTCCGGAACGAATCATGCAGAATATATTTTACACGATTCACAAAAGGTAAATCTTTACCTTCTAAATAGAGCCAGACCTGATAGAGAAGTTGATTACTAGACGAATTAGACTTGCGATAGTGAGCGATACACGTCTGCGCTTTTGTTAAGGGTTCATCGGGGTTGACTACTGAATCCTTAAGCTGAATACTATAGGTTTGGATACTCATTCTGGTACGTTTTGCGGATTAGTCCCCTGATCATCAAAAGTAATTTGAGGTGCGGCCACTATGTTATCGGGAACCGACATTTCCTTCTCATCATCGATTACCTTGGGACTACTAGTTCGGGCGGCTGACTCACCGAAGTAATAACCAATTATCGACCCGAGCAGTCCACCTAATGAAGCAATAACCAGTTGAAGTGCTTCCATTTTATCGTCAAAAGTATCACCAGCGGTCATTGAATAGATAATTAGAGTCGTAAAAATTATGACGACAATAATTGCCAACAAATGCTTAAAGTCATCAATAATATTGACAAAAAATCGGGATATTACGTACGATAATTTGCTCTGATCGTTTCTCTCAGCGTTTCGTTTTTGGTAAGCACCCCACGAGAAAATTTTGGCTAGCCAGTTAATAGCTAGGATAAAAGTGAATACGCAAAGAATAATGAGGTATATCCCGGTAGCGTGGTTTTCTAGAAATTTTAGAAAGTCGCTCATTAGGTAGTTAATTGGTAGATGCACCAAAATATACAAAAGTTCGACAGATATTGCATTATCCACGTCTTTAGTAATGGCGGAATAAAAAGTTGTCGTTTTTGATCTAGTTATTTTGCGTTGCCATAAGACGAAAGATGTAGGCAGGGCCTAAGCCCTGACGAGGCTTTTTAACCGGGCGGCGATCCGCGAAGTGGTAACGCGAAAGAAGTACTCATAATGCGATAAAGTCATTGTTTTATCATTACTTAGTCACAAAAAAATCCGCCTGTATAAAGACCGCTTCTTGATTCAATTTCACTCTGATGAAATTAACTTTACAGCACTTCTTCATTAAGCTTTCGCAGCTTGG
>NZ_JBARYM010000027.1:0-28090 GCF_049647865.1 Tunicatimonas sp.
TATTTCGCACAACCTATTCTTAAGAGTATCGCCACCTAAATTGCGATTGTATTGTGCGTTTGCGGCCACACCTAGTTCTACAATTTTATCTTCATCTTGATCTAAGTAGCGGATAATGGAAGGAATATCTTTTTTAGCATTACTATAGAAAAGTGCTGAAGTACCCTCTTCTAAGTATTCGTGAGTAATTTGCATATGAGGTACAACAATTGCCTTTCCTTGTTTCATATAGTTTGACAGCACCATTTGACCTGAAGCGCCCGTTTCTTCTTTAAGCGGTAAAATACAGGCTTTAGCATTTTTGACCAAAATGTTGAATTGCTTTTTAGGTATATCACAAAGCACTTGTACATTTGGCGGTAGTGTTGTCTGTAAGTCTTTATTCAAACGGGAACCTACAATTACTAATTTCTGGTTTAATCCCTGGAAAGCACTAATTAAAGAAGCATAGTCACGGTTAGTAAACCCACCAGCGAAATAGTAAGAACCTACCTGAGCTTCAATTTCCTGATTTTCTTTCTTGGCATAGGAAAAATCTCCGTAGGGTAATGTTATCAATTTACGGTTGGGAATAGCTAGATATCGGTGGTAGATCGGGCGATCTGCTTCAGAATTAACGATATAATATTCTTCCTTAATGGCTGTCCAAGCCATAATCTGCTTTAGTATAGAGAAGAAGCGATGGTTGTGAATAAGAAAGCCCAACCAAAAAAACTGTTGGCAGCGAATAATCTTGAGCTTTATTAACAATTTAAGAAAGAGAGATGACCAACCTATACTGACAATAGTCTTGGTATTACGAATCTGCTGAATATTTTGAAGCAGGAAGATTATAAAAGAAAAGCATTCAAGTACAGTAAGCTTCTTACTGACCAACCTTTTATTTTTCTTCTCAATCTTTACCAATTCCTGGAAACCTAATTCTTCTTTAAGAAAGTTTACATGAGGGGGATACATCCCTTTGTCTAAGCGGATAACATAGCTTTTCATGGCTTGTATAATTATATAGTGAACAATAGCGTTTTGTTTTGTCAGTGTACTTTGAGTGACTAACTCGTCAAAATACTTTTCCAATACCTATTAGTGTTAGTCAATCATCTATATATGATGGTAAATAATACTTCAAATTTGCTTGTTAACTTAAATTCTTAATGAAGTTACTTTAGTATACTCTGTAGAATATCAGTCAGATAGGGATGTTTTGATGGCAATAAAACCAAATGACAAATTTTCTACCTGTTACTAAGTATATCTATTAGTTAAATAAGCTTAACTGTATTAATTAATATGATTCTCGCTTAATAGTAATTTATAATATTAATTTTTCTTTGAATAATTACTAATTTATATCCAAAGTAAAAAAGGTATATGTCATATCCAAGTAATATTTAACATTAATTTTATTTTATTTTATCGTCATATATTAGTATTAGCCAACATAAAAAAGTAACCCTTAGAGCGATAAAATATTAATTGGTAGTATTGCTGTTTTGATTAATACGGTAGTTTTATCGGAAAATAGGGGAGATTGCGTATATTTCCGCTTTGTTTTTATTGAAATCAAAGTGCCTAATGCGTAAAACCTTACTACTCACCACCTGCCTATTGCTAACTCAGTTATCCTCTTTTGGACAGGCAGTAGAAGAAAGAAGTATTGATGAGACAATTGACTCTATATTTACACCCATATCGAATTTCGCTACATCTATCATCTTTTATCCTCTTCTTACTATCCAAGGGGTAGAGGTGCCATTTATTCTACTCTGGTTGATTATAGGGGCGGTGTTCTTTACTTTTTATCTCAATTTCATCAATATCCGAGGGTTTAAAACGGCGATTGATATTGTAAAAGGTAAGTATACCAAAGCAGATGATCCAGGTGAAGTAACCCATTTTCAGGCACTAGCAACAGCACTTTCTGGTACTGTTGGCTTAGGAAATATTGCCGGAGTTGCCGTAGCTATTTCTATGGGAGGGCCAGGGGCAACTTTTTGGATGATTATTTTTGGTTTATTTAGTATGTCGTCCAAATTCGTAGAATGCGCCTTAGGGGTTAGGTTCCGGGACGAGCATGCCGATGGTACAGTTTCCGGGGGAGCAATGTATTACTTACGTAAAGGTTTAGCGCAAAAAGGTATGGGACGGTTGGGAATCTTCCTAGCAGGTTTCTTCGCCGTTATGACTATCGGGGCGTCTTTTGCTGGCGGTAACATGTTCCAAATTAATCAAGCTGCGGAGCAAGTCATTGGGATTACGGGTGGTGAAGATACCTTTCTTGGGCAGCAAACTTGGGCGTTTGGTTTGATCGTTGCCGTACTAGTTGGAATAGTCATTATTGGAGGTATTCAAAGTATTGCCCGAGTTACCGAGAAGATTGTTCCGTTTATGTGTGGTATTTACTTAATTTCTGCCATTGCCGTAATTATTGTAAATATTGGACAAGTACCTGAAGCTTTTGCTAGAATTGTAGAGGGAGCGATAGGTGGCAATGCTATGGCAGGCGGACTCATTGGTACATTGATTGTTGGAATGCAACGGGCAACCTTTTCAAATGAAGCGGGAGTAGGTTCAGCGGCAATTGCCCACTCAGCTGTAAAAACTAGCGAACCAGTTACCGAAGGTTTTGTAGCTTCACTAGAGCCTTTTGTTGATACGGTGGTGGTATGTACTATGACCGCACTAGTTATTGTGATATCTGGATTATACGAAGGAGAAACCGATGGGATATCTTTAACATCGGATGCTTTTGCTACGGTTATCAGTTGGTTTCCTTACGTATTAGCTATAGCGGTACTTCTTTTCGCATTCTCTACCATGATTTCTTGGTCTTACTACGGAGTAAAAGCCTGGACGTATATTTTTGGTGATTCACCAGTTTCCGTTATTGCTTACAAAGTGATATTCTGCGGCTTTATTGTTATTGGAGCTTCGGTGAGCCTAGAGCCTTTGATCGGTTTTGGGGACGGAATGTTATTCGCTATGTCGCTTCCCAATATAATAGGTTGTTATATACTAGTTCCGCTAGTGAAGAAAGATATGCAATCTTTTTTGAGGCGAATAAAAGAAGACGAAATAGAGGTATACAAATAGTTATTCAACTACTCTTCGCAGTAAATCCTATTGTAAGCATCAGGTTCGTAAGCCTTTCGAAAAATTATATCTCCTTGGGCATTCATGTAGATAAGAATATGTAGCTTGGCTTCGGCTACATATTTCTCCGTTAAATAAACGGGTTCTTGTGTTTGAGAATGAGCTAGCAGACGAATGTCATCGAAACTAGCTGGTAGTATTTCTCCCCGCTGATTACTCAGGATTCCGTAACCTCCTTTTTTGTAGATTTTCAGTAGTTTCTCCGAAGAAGTAGTTGGCAGTTCCGAAAATTCGGTAATGTCACTGTATTGTATCGCTTGCTCATCAAAAGATAATCGGGGTTGCGGAGATTCAGCTAATGCGTAAATATGCCATTGATCTTCGTATTGAACTAAAGCTGATGAGTCGTTCCAGTAGCGGACTGCTTGAAACGCGAAGGGAAGCAGAAGCTGCTTTTCGGGATCAACGATACCAAATTTCCCATCTCTTTGAGCGACATAAAGCGGGGTAGGAATAGAGTCTTGAATGACTACTGAGTAGTACTTCAGTATACTTTCGTAAGTTGGTTCAATGATTACTCCTGTGCGCGGGTGATAAACTCCAAACTTTTTCTGATTGAATAGGCTAAGTAATCCTTCTGGCTGATAATTACCAATTCGCTGGTAGCGAGTTGGTACTAGTTCATTACCTTTCTGATCAATAACACCCTGCTTGCCTTTTTGCTCGATAACGTATATTCCTTCGGGGTAAGCCAAAACTCTATCAATATCAGCCGATAAAACGGTGTCCCCTCGTTGAGTAAGCAGCAATGTTGGCTTTTTGGGCTGACTAATCACGATCGATTCTTCAATCGAACCAGTAGTAGAAACTCCTTGAGTGCGTAACAAGCGGAATGTAACCTCCCCACTATTGGCGACAGAAGGTGGAATTAAGACGGTCTGATGGTTAGCAATCAGTAGCGTAATACTATCTGTGGGTTTGCTCTCTTTGGGAAAGGTGAAAGCAAACTGGTCACTTAGTATCTTAACCGAATCGTAGGTTTCCGATGAAAATTGTGCCGAATCCCTACTAAGGAGCCAATACTGCTGATTATGCTTTAAGGCTAACCACTGATCATTGTAATAAGCTTGAGAAAACGTATTGGGTAGACCAGAACTTCCAGGGGGGTGAAGCGAATAAGTAAAAGTCCGTTCAGCAATTAAACTATCATTTACTACTCTTGCTTTTTCTTCGCTGGTTCGTAGTAGAAAAGCGTCTTTATTACTTATTGATGTTCGGTGTAATACAGTATGCTTTTTCAGCGGTACTACTTCAGCCAGCAAAGTATCTAGCACCATTTCGTATTCACCATCGTAGGCTAATAGATAGTTTTGGTCAAGCAGGGCTACGTCTTCGTATCTAAATTCCGCACTAAAGATTGGATCTTCTGCTTGCTCAATTAAAGTAGTCCGGTTAGTAACTGCTAACTTTCCTCCTTTTTCTAATACAACAAACTCCCCGTATTCAGTAATATCATCATAAGCAGGCGATAGCAGTATGGTACCTGTTAGCGTTTTCAGTCCCCATTGGCCAGAAACTTGGTATTTAATGAACTGGTGAGGCAAATTAGTACCGGGTAGCAATTCTACCTCAGTTGTGTTTTCTGAGTAAGGGATTACAACTTCGCCCGAAGCATGAAATAGAAGTCCCGAATCGCCCATTTTCATCCAAAGAAGTCCACTACCCAATTCGTGTACCGCCTCAATATCATCTTCTGTTTCCAGTGAAAGAAGAACTTTACCATCTTTAGTAAGCAGGTGTAGCATACTATCACTTACTCCCAAAATAATAGGAGTCTGCACTCCGTTACATAAATATGCCGACGGTACCGAAGCAAAACGGGGAGCAATCACGGTCTGCCCTAGTGTATCAATAAATCCAAACTCATTATTTAGGTAGGGAAGCAGAAGTTTTGAAGCGATTTTCTCAGCTTGCTTCAGCGAATCCAAAAAAGGTAAATCCGGAAACGCAATAAAAAAAGAATCGGCTGAATGGGTCTCCCGATGCAGATGATACAACCAATTAACGGCTTTTTGGGTGAGTTTACTCTGCGGAAAATTGCGCGCGAAATTAGCGTAGCTGGCCAAATCATTACCAGCCGTAGTGATAGAAAATACGGATTGTTCTGCCTGTGGCCGATACGGCGACTGAGGAAAAGCTTCTAAAAACTGATAGTAACTTGCTAAGTTTCCAGTTTTAGTTTGGGCCTGAAATGCCAGCGTGTTAAACCGCTCTTCTGCCTGACTGTATTGCTCGGCCTCCGGGTAGGTCTTCATAAATTCTTGGTAAGCCTGGTAGGTATCTAACTGCTGGGTTGCCACAAAGGCTAACTGATTTCTTAAGCGAACAGCCTCCTCTCGTTGGGGTGCGTCAGAGTGCTGTTCTAAAAATGACTGGTACGCTGTTACCGTTGATTCTGCGTTCGCTTCTGCGAACCCCAAGCTATCTAGCCGTCGCTTTTGCCGGAGTAGCAGTGAATCGGTTAGGGGAAGGGCACGTGCCAGCTTTTCTTTTTCTTTTATGGGGGTGATTCGGTAATCTTTGCTCGCTCGTAGCATATATTGATAAGCTGAATCAACGGAGTAGTTAGTGAACAGTGAATTAGAGTAAAGAAGGGAATATACGTAGTAGGTATCAGCGTGTAGGCTGTCCTTCGGATCAGCTAACTGCCCCTCTAGGGTAGCTTGAGCCTTCTCCCACTGCTGATCCTGCATGGCTTTCAGTGCACTTCGAACACTCTGGCATCCAGCATTACCTAGAAACAAAATGATAGCAGTCGCTTGAATGTATGTCCCTAAAGCAGGGCGGGAGAAAGTAATAGACCAGTTCAGATTCATGAATAAGCGATAATAGACAAAGATAGTGCTAAAAGTGAATCGTTAGGGAAGGTAGCTATACTTCCAATATTTATTGTAGAGGACACGCTTGCATTAATCTTAATACATTGCACTTATTGGCGGGTAGGATAGGTAATTAGTAGTTTAATAGAAACTGGTTACGAAGTTATGTATTAGAGCAGATTGCGTAGACAGATAGTAAGCCTAGTTAAGATTAGTCATTCAGCAGTATCTATCATGGTAAAAGCTGGACGAAGAAATGCTGATAAAACACTAAAAAAGGTTGTGCTAAAAAATGTGAAATCGAAATAGCTAAGCAAACAGCTCTTGGATGACCTTCCCGCCTGTTTGAGAAAGCTGCTTGTAGCGCCCCCCGTGAAAGTAAGTAAGCTTGTTATCGTCTAGCCCCAGCAGTCGGAGTAGCGTGACGTGTACATCCTGAAGGGGGTGAACTACGTCAATGGCACTTTCACCGGTTTCGTCGGTAGCTCCAATAGTATGACCCGCTTTTACACCGCCGCCAGCAAACCACATGGCCATCGCGTTCGGATTGTGGTCGCGCCCGTAGGCCACTCCTCCGCTGCGCACTCCATTATCAGGGCTACGTCCAAACTCACCGCACCAAACAATAAGGGTTTCATCCAGCATCCCCCGGCGCTTTAAATCTTTAATCAGTCCGGCTACTGGTTTGTCGATGCTTCTAATCAGGCTGCCGTGGGCGCGAGCCAGATAGTCGTGCGAATCCCAGCCACCGGAGTAAACCTGTACGAAGCGCACTCCTTGTTCAATCAGCCGCCTAGCCAGTAGGCATTTTCGGCCGAAAGCATCAGTTGTTTCTTCGCCCACGCCGTAGAGTTCTTTGGTTTTTTCGTCTTCTTTTTCAATCTCAATAATATCGGGTACCTCCATTTGCATCCGAAAGGCTAACTCGTAGCTTTCCATGCGGGCAGCTAGTTCATCGTGGGCTGAGTGTTGCTGAGCATGTGAATCATTAAATGTGTTGAGCAAATCCAGGCTTTCTCGCTGGTGGTAACGGCTCACTCCGGGTGGTGGTTCGATATCCAGAATAGGGGAGCCTACCGACCGTAGCGGAGTACCCTGGTAGTAAGCCGGAAGAAATCCGTTCGACCAGTTAGAAGCTCCGCCCTGTGGATAGGCTACTTCGGGTAGCACGATAAAGGCGGGCAGGTTCTCATTCTCCGTACCCAGGCCGTAAGTAACCCACGCTCCAATACCTGGTTCACCCCCGAATTTATTCCCGGTATTAATATGGTACATCGCCGTGGGATGATTAACCGATTCGGCCTGAGCCCCTCGGTAGAAGCAAATCTCATCGGCTACATCCGCCAGATGCACGAAGTGTTCACTCATATCCGCTCCCGACTGCCCTACCTTACGAGTTTTGAACGGACTTTCTACAAAGTAGCGGTTACCAGATGACATTGCCGACAGATTCTCGCCCTGCCGGGTGAACTTCTGCATATGTAGATCGTGTAACTTTGGCTTCGGGTCAAAGGTATCAATGTGGCTCGGTCCACCTTCCATCATCAGAAAGATGCAGTTCTTGGCTTTCGCCGGAAGCATAGGTTGCCTAGGTGCCAATGGTCCGCCTGACTTACTCTTAGCTAAAGCAGAACTGCCTAACAAACTGCTCAGGGCTACGGCACCTACGCTGGAGCCCAAACCGTAAAGGAAATCCCGCCGATTAAGCGTAGTGGCGGCTTGCTGGTTGAGCAGTCGTTGGATATGGCTCAGAGAGCTTATTTTATTATATCTTTTTGCCATCATTCACCATTGTAGTATACATGAAATTGCTTACTATTTAATAGGTAACCAGTTGCAGAGGATGCACTTTCGCTATTTCTGCAAAATCCCGATCAATGGCTAAGATTGGTAATTTTAAATCTAGCGCGAATAGGGCAATCATGCAATCATTAGGCTTGCGAACTGTTACTCCTTTTTTTCGGCACTTCCGGTACAAGGTAGCCGCTCGTAGAGCAGCTTTTTCTTGGTCGGAATAATAATGAAACTGAAAGAATTGAAAATCTGACTGGAACTGACGATAGTCTTTTTCGTATCGCATCCCCTGTAACACTTCCTGGTAAATGATCGGTACAATAGAAATGGTATTAGCGGAATAAGCTAAATAGTTATCCATGAAAGCCTCGAGCCGATCATCTTTTCTAAAAAATAGATAGTCTAACCAAGCTGAAGTGTCGATCAACATACTTTAACCCGTGTAGTCCTCCCATAACTCGACTTTCCCTTTCTTAAGCATGATCCGCTTACGAGCCGCTCGTTCGGCTACAAGGCGCAATCCTTCTTCCACAACCTCACGTTTTGTTCGAGCCTTCATCGCCTTCATCGCAGTAGCCATTAATTCGTCGTCTATCTCGATATTTGTTCGCATACACAATAATACGAAAATTTATACACATAGTTAACCGATTAGTAAACGTAAACAAATTCGTTGGCATTGAACAGCACCCGGCACAAATCAGCCAAAGCTCGAGTCTCGGGGGCAACTTCAGAAGGGGCGATATCGGCTACGTAGTCTTCGTACATATCCAACCGCTCAGTATAAGAAAATGCTGAACCCGTCATTTCTTCAAACATCGTTCGTTCAACTTCCACCGGATATTCTGGATTAATGGGTTCATTTTCTTGGTGATACTTGACCATCTTCTGTACAAAATCGGCCGAGGTTTGCACTTCCTTGGGTTCGGCTGGGCGGTTCCAGGCAAGACTGATCGCTTGCTCAATTTGATTCTCTAACGATTGGTTCTTTTCTTCCAATTGATGAGCCATTGCCAACGCCCGGTTGTAGCTATTTTGCCCGTTGAATAGCGTAAACACCTGAGGTGTAACCGTAGAAGCGATTCTTGCTTCGCAGGACAGATCGGAATTAGGCTGATTAAATACCTCCAGCATGGGGTTGGGTAAACCCCGGTAGTGGTACGTGTAAATAGTCCGGCGATTGCGTTCCTGCGGAGTGCGCGATGGCTGGTAGGCTGGAGCAATAGAACCCATAATATGCCGCGGCTGCATAGCTACCTCTCGGTTGATTTCTGGTTTAATGGGCAAGCCACCCATTTCAGTATTTAGCTCTCCGGAAACCGCTAGCATGGCATCGCGCAGTTCTTCCGCCGCTAAGCGACGCGGCGAGTAGTAAGACAAATAGTGATTATTAGGATCAACTTCGTTTACTCGCTTAGTATCCGGATGGTTACTGGACCGCTGGTAAGTTTCGGAAGTCATAATCAAACGGTGCATTTCTTTGAATGACCAGCCGTGGTCAATAAAATAGGTAGTGAGCCAGTCCAGCAACTCCGGATGCGTTGGTTTTTTACCCATGACCCCAAAATTATTCGCGTTACCCGCTAAGCCCTGCCCAAAGTGGTGCTGCCAGATGCGGTTTACAACGGCGCGAGTCGTTAACGGATTATCGGCACTCGCTAACCAATTGGCCAGCGCAATTCGGCGACCATCGCGGGTATCAGGAATAGAATCTTGAATAGGGGATTCTACTGATTCAGTAAATGTACGAATAGCACTTAGCACCCCTGGCGTAACTTCTTGGTCGGGAGCATGCACCGATCCACCACTGAGGATAAAGGTCGATTGAATATCCGAACTAATACTATCGGGGACTTCCATCCGGCGGCCACTATGAGGGTTGTCAACTACGGCCCCATTATAAACCGAGTAGGCTAAAGGATCGTAGCGTTTCATCTGGTGGCGAAGCACCTGAAGCCGTTTTTGCAGAACTTTGCGATACCCCAAGTCATGGTCAGTTAATCCGTAAAAACGAGGTGGCTGCTGATTTTCAGGTAACTTCTTCCTTTGGTTTCGGGGTAAATACTTAAGTCCCTGTTGGTTCATCCAACGACGAGCCGCATTTTCTTCTTTTTCGTTAATAGCTTTTTGAGCTTGTTCCGCCTCAAGAATCAGTCGCTTCAGTCGAGCGTTACCAGTCTCAAATCCTGCTTTATTCTCGGAGGGTAAATAAGAGGCTTCTCGTTCGGCAAATTGTACCGGAGCAAAGCTAGCCTGAATACGGTAGTAGTCGCGGGTAGGAATCGGGTCAAACTTATGATCGTGGCAACTAGCACAACGTAGCGGAATGGCCATAAAAGTTTCGCCTATGCTATTAGTTACATCATCTAAGAACAACTGCCGGGTTTCGGAAGCTACGCTCATTGCCGTATGTTCCCAAGGTCCCATCCGCAGGTACCCTACCGCAACCAACATTTCTGAATTGGTTGGGTCAATTTCATCGCCCGCGATCTGCTCCCGGATGAATTGGCTGTAGGGCTTGTCGTCATTGAACGAGCGAATTACGTAGTCGCGGTAGCGCCAGGCGTTGGGTCGTTCGAAATCATTGGAGTAGCCGTCGGTATCGGCGTAGCGAACAATGTCTAGCCAGTGGCGGCCCCAGCGTTCGCCGTAGTGCGGAGAAGCCAACAGACGATCAAGCAGTTTTTCGTAAGCATCGGGGGATGAATCGTTAATAAAAGCATCTACTTCTTCGGGAGTAGGGGGAAGTCCGATCAGGTCGAAGGTAGCCCGGCGAATGAGTGTTTGCTTGTTGGTTGCTGAAGCGGCTGAAATCTCTTTTTTCGCTAGTTTGCGCTGAACAAAGGCATCTACCGGATGACTCGATTCAGTCATATATTCTTCGGGTACTTCGTAATCTTGTACTGGTTGAAACCCCCAAAGGTCTTCGGGTTGGTACCGCCTATTTTGCCAAGTAGCGGATAGTGCCTCGCTGGTCTTCACTTTCATGCCATCAGAATACGTCCACTCAGTATTTTCTACTAAATAGGTGCGGCGTTCATCGTTGGGCCAAGGAGCACCGGCATCAATCCAATTTTTCACCAAATCTACCTGAGCATCGGTTAGGCGGTCATTTTCCTTGGGCGGCATTTCGTAGTCGCTATTTTTCCAGGTTACTGCTTCGTATATTAAGCTATTCTTAGCATCGCCGGGCGTAAGTGCCACTTCACCCGATTCCCCTCCAGCTAGTGCACCCTCCAGCGTATGAATGTTAAAGTCACCTTCAATGTCACTAGGCTTATCACCGTGGCAGGCAAAGCACTTTTCTTGCAAGATTGGGTACACCTCGTGGGCAAAAAGTAGTTCGGCTTCCTCTTCACTTAGTGTATTACCTGACTGGCAACTCAATAAGGAGATGATAGTAGTGCTGAACAGGAGGTAGGCCAAGCGTTGCGGTGTGATCATTACTACTACGTATTCTACGGTTGTTAACAAAAGTTAAAAGTTACTAAAAATATAAGCTAATTCATATACCTTTGGTTCACTATTAATTATCCCCTGTCAACCCCGGAACTTACCCAGAGTCAATTTTCAATTGGGGTTAGTTTTGTTATAAAACAGAAGCTATTTTTGGGTTTATTAAACTACCTAAGCTATGATTATTGTAACGGGCGGAGCTGGATTTATCGGAAGCAATCTTATAAAGGGACTCAACGAATTGGGGCACGAAGATATTCTGGTGATTGACAATCTGGCTAATGCTCAGAAGCACTTGAACTTGAACGGACTATTCATCGCTGATTTCTTAGATAAGAAGGATTTTCTGGCCGCTCTGCCTTTCCTTCAGAATATTACCGCAATTTTCCACCAAGGGGCGTGTTCCTCTACTACTGAAACGGATGGCGAGTATATGATGCGGAATAACTATCAATTTTCTAAAGCACTGCTTCATCACTGCGTTGATCGCCAAATTCCGTTTTATTATGCTTCCAGTGCCTCAGTATATGGCAACGGTGATAATGGCTTTGCTGAAGAGCGGAAAAGTGAGTACCCACTTAATGTATATGCCTTTTCTAAGTTTATGTTCGATCAGTACGTGCTTCGCTATTTAAAAGCGAATGCGGTGAGCTCTCCGGTGGTCGGGCTACGCTACTTTAATGTATACGGCTACCAAGAAAATCACAAAGGTAATATGGCATCCGTAGTTTTTCATTTTTACAATCAGCTACAGGAGGGTGGAAAAATGCGCTTGTTCGAGGGCAGCGAAGACTTTCGGCGAGACTTTATCTTTGTAGAAGATGTAGTACGAGTTAACCTTCATTTTTTTCAACAGGCTCAATCGGGAGTGTTTAACTGTGGTACGGGTGAAGCTCGCAGTTTTCTCAATATCGCTCATATCATTCAGTCGTTGGAAGATAAAGAAACCAAAATTGAATTCATTCCCTTTCCTGACCACTTGAAAGGGAAATATCAGACGTTTACCCAGGCTAACCTGCAAGCTCTCCGAGATATTGGTTATACTCAACCCTTCACCTCTTTGGAAGAAGGGGTAAAACGCTACTACCAACGGCTTCAATCCCACCATGGCTTATTCACTAGTTCCTTCCAGCTATTAGAAAAAAACTAAGCAAGTAGTTAGAACATTTCACCCGAAGGTAGTTTTATCAGTAAGTATTACTTTTTAAACTAGGTAGCATGAAATGGTCACTTTCACTCGGTAGAGTCTCGGGTATTCAGGTATATATCCACTGGACATTTTTGATTTTAGTAGGTTGGATCGTACTACAGAACGCTTCTCGCGGACAATCGGTTGATCAAATTCTATTGGCAGTTGCGTTTTTGCTGGCTATCTTTTTATGCGTATTTCTGCACGAACTAGGGCACGCTCTGGCCGCCCGGCAGTACAATATTAAAACCCGCGATATTACGATGCTGCCCATTGGGGGTTTAGCCCGATTGGAAACTATTCCCGAAGAACCGAAGCAGGAGCTGATAGTAGCATTAGCTGGCCCGGCCGTCAACTTGGTTATTGCCGCGGTACTTGGGCTGTTAGTATCGGCCGACCCCAGCAGCGTAGAGAATTTTGATATGATGACGTTAAATGGTCAGAGCTTCTTATATACGCTAATGGTAGCTAATCTGGTACTAGCATTGTTCAATCTGATTCCCGCCTTTCCAATGGATGGCGGACGGGTGCTGCGAGCGCTGCTTTCGTTTCGGTTGCCCCGCCCTCAGGCTACACGTATTGCCGCCGGAATTGGACAGGTCTTAGCGATTGGTTTTATATTTATTGGACTATTTTATAATCCTTTTCTGTTGCTGATTGGCTTTTTTATTTTCTTGGGAGCCCAAGCTGAGTCTAATTTTGCGCAAACCCGCTCATTACTGCAAGGGTATCGGGTAGAAGACGTAGTGATGACTCGCTACCAAACCCTACACCCAGACGATGAAATAGGTCGGGCAGTTGATTTGCTATTGGATGGTCAGGCTACGGCTTTTTTGGTGGAATCAGAGGAAGTAGTACAAGGCAGCCTTAGCCGGAAGGAAATGATTAAGGCACTGGCTACCTACGGCAAGTCGGCACGTATTGGTGACGTGATGCGAACCGAAGTACGGCAGTTGCGAGCCGAAGAACCATTGGAAAAAGTATACCAGTATTTTCAGGAGCAACGCGATGCCTTGCTTCCGGTGGTGAAGCAAGGGCGGTTAATTGGGGTACTGGATAAAGAGAATATTCACGAGTTTATTATGGTACAAAATGCGGTAGGTAATGATAATAGAACATCAGTTGACCGGAAGTTACAAACGCAATAAAAAGGTATTAGGTGAACTGAGAAGAACTGAAGAACCGAAGAACTGAAGAGCTGAGGGGTGAATGATAGAACAGATATGATTTATTCAGTCCTTCAGCTCTTCAACCTCCACGACTAATTGCTGTATCATATATTGCGAAGTGATTACCAAAACGCCCTAAACTATGTCACGTTTTCTTCTGCTGTCTCTTAGCTTATTTATGTTGGAAGTACCCTCACTAGCGCAAACGGTGGAAGGTAAGGTTCAAAATGCAGCTACCGAAGAGGGATTAGCATACGTAAATATTGGAGTAGTGGGAAAAAATGTAGGAACGGTATCTAACCAAGATGGCGACTTCCTGATAGCGATTGATGAACAATACAACCAGGACACACTAAAAATATCAATGGTTGGTTACCAGCCTCGTTCCTTTGTGGTGGCTAACTTTAAAGAGCAAATGCAAGACGACCCTACAGTTGCTCTCACTGAGGCGGTGGCTACGCTCAAAGAAGTAGTAATAAAAGATAAACGCTACCGGGGGCGCAAGCTAAAGGAGCGAATTATTGGGAATACGAAAGCAGTACCTACCAACCAAACCTACTTTGCCTTTAATGCTTTAGGCAATGAAATGGGCATCTTCATCAAAGTAAAGCGTAACCCGACTTTCGTCCAGAATTTCAATCTCTTTATTACCGAAAATAAGTACGAGACCTTTAAATTCCGGCTCAACTTTTACTCAGTTAAAAATGGGAAGCCTTACCAGAATCTGCTGAACCAAAATGTGGTTGCTAGTTTTACGGAAAGCCGAGGACAACTAACAGTAGACCTGCGCGATTATAATATTATGTTGGAGGACGATGTAATTGTTACTATGGAGTGGATTGAAGAGTTAGGCGAACATGGTTTAGCCTTTTCCACGGGGTCTAGTTGGACCCGACGGGCGATTGTCCGACAAACCAGCCAGGGAAATTGGAAAGAGGGCGGGCCACCCATTGGCATTACGCTGAAGGTTTTGCAATGATAAATCTTCAGGTGTCAGAACGTGTATCTTCTGTCTAATCCTCTTTTGCTTTAGGGCTACAATGGTCTCAATCACCTGGTTAATATCCTCTTCTGGTAAAGAATAAAACTCCAGTTTCTCACCATGGCTACCCGTAATTTTCACCTTGAACTTTTTGGTAACGGGAGTTTTTGAAGTCAGCTCGGCATTGAGCGCAAAGGGATGCTTTATCATGATACGTAGTATGATTACTAATAGAGTTACGTAGACGGCCAATATTAAGAGGATATCAATCATAGCATTGTAAGACAAAAAGATTTTTCGTTTTCACATTAAAGTAGGAAGATGGATCATCACTTAGAAGTGATTGCTCCTCTCTATTCAAAGTGCGATAGATTATGTTAAGCAGATAATACAAAATCACTATCACTCATTCAGCTAAACAAGTAAATCAACCAATTAATAAGCTGACCGTTGATCAATAGTAAAAACCAAGCGAAACGACCATGCGAAGCATTAAGCGAATACATTCAGCAGTGAGTGACCCTATTGGGGAACTACCTACCTTTCGGGTCATGCCTACTCATTCTATTGAGCAGCTTGATCCATTTCTGTTTGTCAACCACCACGGACCACACGAGTACCGACCGGGTAATCAGGGCTTGCCGTTTGGGCCCCATCCGCACCGGGGGTTTGAAACGCTCACTTATATTTTTGAAGGAGATATTGTGCATCAGGATACGCAGGGTTTCAAGAGTAAAATTGAAGCCGGGGGTATTCAATGGATGACTGCCGGAAGCGGACTACTGCACTCCGAGGTGTCATCCGAAGAATTTAAAGCGCACGGCGGAGTAGAAGAAGTTATTCAGTTGTGGCTCAATCTCCCAGCAAAACTAAAAATGACTGAGCCAAACTACACTGGCCTATCCAAAAAAGAAATTACTCACATTAGCGAAGACGACGGTAACGTAACCATCCACCTCATCTCTGGCAGTTGGAAGGGGCAAACCGGGTCAGTAGAATCGCTGACCAACCTTACTATGACTAGCGTAGACTTAAAGGAAGGGGGAAAGTTGGTTATTGATGTCCCAGTTACCGATCAAGTCCTTTTCTACGTAGTAAGCGGATCGGTGGAAGTGAACGGTGACTCAGCGAAGATGCACGAATTGGTAGAGTTTGGTATGGATGATGAATCAATAGAAGTAGTCACTCAAGAAAAATCTCGCCTTATTTTGGGGCACGGTGCACCATTCAACGAACCCATCGTGGCGCATGGCCCCTTCGTGATGAATTCTGAAGCTGAAATCCGTCGAGCCTTTCAGGATTATCAGTCGGGACAGATGGGAGTGTGGAGGTGATCTTGAGAGTTCTGCATCTTCAGAGTTACTCACGAAAGATTTTACAGTTATATAGCTCTAGCATTGATGTGTGTCAAAATTTACGGTGACACGGGTTACTAATAAGAAGCAAGAAGTGGGAGTAAAGTGAATTTCCAATAAATAGCACGAACGATTTCATGGCGGGAAGAAGACAAATAAACTCATTTGAATGATAGAAGCATATACCCGATTGGCATATGCTATAAAATACCGCCGCCTAAAAGTTAAGTAGAAGAATCTAATGCTTTAATGTTGCTAAAAGTAAGGGGGCCAAGTTCAAACTCAGCAGATTTAACTTCTTGCAGATAGTGCCTGGCTTTGCTTTTTTCACCATTTTTCAGATAGATAGCTCCGATATGATAGAGTACTTCCGGCTCAGATGTTTTGTCTTCCACGTGCTCCTGCACTATTGTTAGTGCTTTTGCGTGGTTGCCTGATAGCTGGTAAGCCCAAGCTAGCATATCGTAGGTTTGCGGAGTGGGTCGTCGTTGCACCTCTTTCTGAGCTAGCTCAATAGCTAAGTCAAAATCGTTTAATTCTTCAGCATACAAAGTTGCCAAATACGGGTTATACATATCGCCGTACTGAGGCTGGGTAGCTCGGTCTATAAAGCTGCTGATACATTCTTCTTTTTTGCCTACGTCGCCTTGGTAGTCGGCAATTTCGGCTAGTAGCAAGTAGGCATCAGGTAGGGCTGTTCTACGCAGAATTGATTGCAATATTGCTTCTGCCTCGTCAAATTTTCGGTCGTGAGAGTAGGCAATCCAAGCGATGCCACGTAATGGAGCCAGATACTCAGGATCAAGACTAAGTGCTTTCAGATAGTAGTCGTAAGATTGATCAATCTGCCCGGCGTGACCGTATAGATCTCCCAAATGAGTCAATGCCCAGGGTTTTACTTCTTTTCTGTCGTGCAATAGTACTGCTTTTTCCATCACTTTGATAGCAGAGTCAAGATCTCCAACCTGATCCATATATTTAGATAAGCGTACCAAGTAATCGAAGGATTCGGATTTTTGATTGGCTTTCATAATGCCCTCGGCAATATCGTACTGACCTAGTTCGGCATGGGCGTCATATGCCATCATGACTGGGCCAAATTTTTCGTCAGTTACGTCGTAAGCCCGAAGGCTATAATCCAATGCTTTCTGAAATTTGTGTTGTTGGATGGAGTTGCTGCTTAGAGCGATAAAATTGCCCAATTGTCGTTTTCCCCTGACCATGCTGTTAGCCAGTTCAAATAAGCTGTCGGAGTGGTGAAGGTATTTTACTTCTCCAGTTAGTTCAAATTGCCGACGGTTTAGCGCGCCTAGTTTTTGTAAATAGGTAAAACCATTGGGTTGCTGTTGAATCTTTTCTTGCCAGAATTCAGCTTCCTGTTCCATGGAAGCAATTTTAGCTGGGCGTAGTGTATCTTCCTGAAGGAAGCGAACGTAATCTTCTTGCTGAGTAATTACCGAAAGCTCTTCTGATTGATGGCATGAGAAGCCAATGATGCTTAGTAATATTGTTATGGAATATCTCATAGGTAAGTAGAAAATTAAGGTGGAGGTAGTGCACCTCCACCTATAATCATAAATTGATTAATGAGGTGCCGCTAGATAAGGAAATTCAGTCAAGAAATCCTTATCATTAGCTCCTACATTATCACCAATCAACCCTTGCTGTAAGTCACTAAGGTTTGATAGGTCATCTCCGGCAAAGGCCAAGATTAAGGTTACATCAACTACGTCGTCGGTCAATCCCCGTCCGTTCAGCACATTTTGACCAAGCGTTATATTACTTAAGTCAGTAGGACCGTACGTAGTAGACGCAGTCTTGTTAGAACCCAGTACATCAGTCGCCAACACAGTAGCGGTAGTGGTATTATCTAAACCCAACACGTTGGTATAGGATTCTGGGTCTAGCCCAATATATCCTTGCAGAGCATCAAAAATACCTTTGAAACCTGTAGCGTTCTCCGCTGCTCCATTGGCTGGTAACGTTTCGTTATAGCTATTCTTAGTATCAGCGTCGCCGAAGAAGTTAAACACCGTGCTAATCGCAGGCCTCCCCATCTGGTCGGCAGTAGCGTAGGTTGGATTCACTACCGTGATGGTAGTCATCGCTGAAGCTGCACCCCCTCCGTTGGTTACGGTAACAGTAGCCTCGTAGTCTCCAGCTGACATAGCAACGAACGAAGGCATAGCGGAGTCGCCCCCTTCTAAAGTAACCGCTCCGCCGTCGGGGTCAGTAACTACCCAAGCGTAAGTAATATTTTCTCCCATTGAAGAAGAAGCATCTAGCGTTACCGCTTTTTCAATATCAACGCTTTGATCTGCCCCTACGCTTGCTTGTGGTGATTCTATCGTGGGACCATCCGGTTCGTCGTCTTTACAGCTGACAGTTGCCACTAGCAGTGTCAGACATAGTAGCATTACTGAGTTTTTTATATTTTTCATTGTTAAATGGTTTAATCTATTAGCTAAGTGAAGCATCTATTGTTTTTGTTTGGATTCAGCCCATGATGTGAATGAGTCGCTACTCCCGAGTGAGGATTTAGGAACTTCAATAACGACAGATAGTACATTGGTGCCGGCAAAAGTATCGGTTCCTGGATCGTCAAAAGAGGTAGCATATGCATCACCTTCGGCAGGGTCCGGTACATCAAGTTCAAGGGCATTCCCCGCTCCGTTTACAATATCTACAAACTTAAAAAAGTCCATAAAGAAGGGGTCATCCCGTGAACCAGCAAAGACTTTAATGCCTTCAGCCTCACCAACAGTAGGATCGCTACCGTAGGCAGTAACCGCAGCTTCCACTCGAGTACCACTAGTGGCTACCTGACTGTTAAGACCAGCTTCGGTTGGAGCGGTCGGCCCAAAGACAATTACTTTTCCATCACGAAAAATAGCTTGGATTACAAGATCTTCTACGTTATCACCCTCGTTATCGATGTTGAATTCGTACATGATATTTTCGTCAAAAGAGGCATCAGCAGTAGCTGATGGCGCGGTAAGACCAAGTACATTGCAAACAAACACGTAGTTGTCAGCATTTTCGGGACTTTCAAAAGCGTAAAAGTCAGTGATGTCGGCAGCGGTGCTACCGGTGGATAATGAACCTACAGCCGGAGCATCAATGTGGTCGGCACCTATTAAATAGATTCCACCAGCAACAACCGTCATCATACCGATGACCAGAATAAATCGTTTCATAAAAAGGTTTTTTAGTTAAAAGTTTATTTGAGAATGGTAATCCATATACGAAGCATAACTAGTAATTAGATTTCTCGTATTCGGATGAGTTTAAAATTTTTCGTTTTAAAATAGGAGGAGAATGGTATCATTGGGAGAATCCAGACTTCAGCAATAACTCCCAATGACAATTCACTAGTGAGATGGTTAAAATAGATATTATCGCTTCTTGCATTTTCAAAAAAATAATATCTATGCGTTTAATATATTTTCTATTCTGAATTTTTCAAATATTGAATAATAAAATACTAAAAGGAAGGTTTTGTTTATCTAATTTGTATATAAATAATACGTTTTTATATAAAATATTACATGCCAATATTCGGTTAGTAATTTATTGATAGCCTGCTCAGGTAGGGGGGATTTTTTAATAATAGTGCCTTTTAAATTTACTTCAGGCAGAGAGATTGGAAAGTCTGCTGCCCGCAGACTATTAATAGTTTGCAACACTAATGCTTTCGGATATTTGTATAAAGTCCGATCAGTTTCGTCATAACCAACCATATTGTAAGCCAGTATAATTGCACCCATATGAGCCGAATAGATTGAGTCCTAAAGATAATTGTGTGGAGGAACTACGACTAGGTAAAAGAGTTGACTTTAGTAGGTTGATACAAATTGCAGTGATAAAAAAGCTAGGTAAGCTTTCAAAGGCTATATTCTCTAAGGTGTAGCTATCCAGAGCTTTACGATTGTGAACAATTGGTTTAAGTGATGTGTGCTTAAAGGATTCAGTTAGCTTTAATCCATCCCAGATTCCTTAATAAATGCGATTAGCTTGGGTTTCTCAACTAACTTTATCCTGATACATTTGGACGAAACGCTTCAAAGCTACTTTTCCTTCTGCTTCGGTAAAATAATACTTTTGGCCGAGCAGGGTAGTATTAGCTTAGGCAGATAAGTAGATTGGCAAAATTAGTAGTAGGAAGAGAATAGTATTTTTTATCAAGATAAGATAGTAAGAATACACTTAGGTATAAAAGCTTGATACTAAAGGGAGAAGAGGAAAAGAATGCAAAAAACGGTAGTCACATTTTCCTCCTTTTCAGAATGATGTATCTTCGCCGCAAACAGATAGCCACCATGAAGAAATTAGTAACTACACTATCTCTTATTATTTTTATTAACCAAGCTGGATTCAGTTGGGGGCAGATCGGGCACCGGGTCATTGGGCAGCTAGCCCAGTGGCATTTAAGTCGGACCGCCGAAGCACGTATCACGCAGATTTTAGGACCAGTAGATTTAGCCTTGGCCAGTACCTGGATGGACGAAATACGCTCAGATTCTGCCTACGATTATACCAATACCTGGCACTGGGTAACCGTTCCGCCTAATACTACCTACAATCCTGAAATTCAGGAACCTACGGGTAATGCTTATGAGGCTACTCAGCAAATTATTGTGGCACTAAAGACCGGCGCTATCTCCCAGAAACAGGAACAAGAATACTTGAAAATACTGGTTCATCTGGTGGGCGACTTACACCAGCCCCTGCACGTAGGCACCGGTGAAGACCGGGGCGGAAACGATGTTCGGGTACGTTGGATGTACGAACCCGATTCATCTAACCTGCACCGGGTTTGGGATAGCGATATGATCAATGCCAAGCAACTAAGCTACACTGAACTGGCGGCTCACCTTAATCGCCACATCGACGCAGAAGTAGCCAATGACGCGAGAGCTCTACCAGCGCAGTGGCTGGAAGAAGCAATGGAACTACGTGATACGGTATACGACCTTCCCGATAGCCACCGAATCGGCTACCAATACATGTATCGTAACTGGCCAATTGTAGAACAGCAACTAATGTTGGCTGGGCTTCGGTTAGCTGAAATTTTAAATGATATCTATGGCTGAGTAGATAGTTCGACTGCTGGTTATTACTTATCAATTGTTAACTGTTTACTGATTGTTTCATTTTCTGAAAGCAGACTGTATATTCACTGTTATGAATAGACAACCTACTTTCTCAAATATTTCGTCTTTCCTATTCCTTGTTACTTTTCTTCTAGCCTGTCAATCAGAACAGGTTCAACAACCTGCGCCTGACTCTCGCCCGAATATTTTGCTGATTATGGCCGATGATATGGGTTACTCTGATTTAGGCTGCTATGGCAGTGAGATCAGTACCCCTAACCTGGATGAACTGGCCCAGTCCGGTGTTGCGTTTCGTCATTTTTATAACACAGCTCGTTGCTGTCCTACTCGGGCTTCATTGCTTACCGGCTTGTACCCTCACGAAGCAGGAATGGGTGCCATGGTTAGTGATATAAACAGTAATCCTGAGCCTGGGCCTTATCAAGGTTATCTAAACAATCAGTGTCTAACGCTAGCGGAGCTTTTGCAACCCGCTGGCTACGCTACGTATATGTCAGGTAAATGGCATGTAGGCGAAAAGCCGGAATATTGGCCTACAAAACGCGGTTTTGATAAGTACTTTGGCCTAATTAGTGGTGCAAGCAGCTACTACGAGGTAATTACTGATCAGCCCCGAGTTCGGCAGATGGCCTACAATGGGCAGCCCTGGACACCTCCCAAAGAAGAATTCTATATGACCGATGCGCTGTCAGATTCGGCAGCCTCCTTTCTTTCGCAACACCTTTCGGAGAAAAGTGATCAACCATTTTTTATGTATCTCGCCTACACGGCTCCCCATTGGCCACTCCACGCTCCGGCAGAAGATATCGCCCGCTATCAAGGTCGGTACAACGATGGCTGGGAGGCGCTACGGCAGGAACGCTACTTACGTATGCAGAAGAGAGAAATAATTGACACCACATTCCAATTGCCCCCTTGGGAAGAAGGAGCGCTAGAATGGGATCAACGAGATACTACAGCTCACTGGGAGCGGCGAATGGAAGTATATGCCGCTATGATTGACCGCATGGATCAGGGAGTGGGCCGAGTGTTTGATACATTGCGATCTAAGCAAGCTTGGGACAACACCTTAGTAATTTTTCTGTCCGATAACGGAGGCTCGCCGGAGAATACTACTGGGCGAAACCTAAATGACCCTTCCGTAGAAATTGGCTTTCCTGGTTCGTACGCCGCGTATCGTAAACCCTGGTCCATAGCGTCCAATACTCCGTTTCGCCGCTATAAACGCCACGTGGAAGAAGGTGGCATTGCTTCGCCATTATTGATGCACTGGCCCGAAGGAATAAACGCAACGGACGAACGCATTGATACTTACGCTCACGTAGTAGATATTTACCCCACCATTGCTGAACTAGCTCAGGCTACCTATCCCGATAGCATTCGGGCTTTGCGAGGTACAAATCTACTGCCTATTTTTAAAGGGGAAAGTGATGCTGCCGGTCGCCCGCTGTTTTGGGAGCATATTGGCCATCAGGCAATGCGGCAGGGAAAATGGAAGATCGTAAGTCAGGCCCCCGCGTATCAGTGGTCGCTCTACGATATGCAGCAAGACCCTACGGAACTGAACGACGTGAGTGCCGAGTTTCCCAAGGTGCTAGAGCAAATGAGCCAAACCTATGAGCAGTGGAGTGAGGAAGTAGGAGTAGAGAAGCGTAGTGGGTAAGATGAGCAAACTAATTATTTTGCCAGTTATATATTTCTTCATGCCCTCTAATTTGGAAAATTACAATTATGATTGCCTACAAATTAGGGGTAGTGTATTCAACATAAGGATGGATTTTTTGCCAACTTCTCAAGATTGTAGCGACCGACGCCCGGTGAACTAGAAAATATTTGATCGCTAAGTAATGGTTCTCCCACGTCTTGGAGAAAGAAAGCGTTTTACGAACCAAGCGAGCACATCGCTGACGCAGTGTATTATTGAATTGTTCTATAATAGTGGTCTGTCGCTTACCCTCCACCTGATGTTGACCTTTAGCGAACACGGTTGCGTAGGCATCCCAACGGTTCGCCGCGCGATCATCGGTAAATACTAAAGCTTTTCTTCTCAGTTTTTTAGGAATACTGAGCCGCTGCCACGGTGGCCACAAACCCAAAGCTCCTTCTTGTCCCCGTCCTCCAATATGAAAGCCTACAACGAGCCTACTACGTCGCTCTACAGCCAACCATTCCATTGGGGCCAGAGCCATTCTGGACAATCTTTTGCGCCTACAAATGACCAGAGTTCATCTGCTTCTAAGCAATAAAGAGCCAGTTCTGGTGTTTTCATTTTTCCGGTCGGAAGCCGTTCAGGAACTGTTTGCCAACACTGTTGAAATCGTTTAATAACCCATCCCAAACTCACTTGCAAGATGCGAGCAATAGCTCGTAGCGAAAGCCTCTCCAGCAGTAGAGTTTCTAAAAGGTCTTCACGGCTAAACCGCTTCGCTAAGGCGCGTTCTACCGCTTGGCGTTTACAACGATGACATCGGTAGTTCTGCTTTCCGTAGGAGGTAAAGCCGTTTTTTACGATATTATTGCTGCTTCGGCAGTCCGATTTGGCAATGAGGGCAATTACGCATATTATTGAAGTTTAGGTTAACCCAATAATAGGATTTGCTGCCTCGTTGCCAAATTTTTAATCTGTTCATCCTTATTTAAAATACACTACCCACACATTTACACAACTTAGTAGTAACAACTTGCTTTCTTAGATTTTTACTACCCTACAAACCTAAAGGCGGCGGCCGCTTCCAGTAAATGTTGACGGCCACGCTCAATACGTGGGTCGTTTAACTGCGAAAACATAGCGTATAGTGTCATGCTGGCAAAGCTCAGCACTACTCACTATTTTTACAAAATATAATGAAATTACCCTAATCAATGTCTTTCATAAGCATCGATAGTCCCAAATCTTCAATATCTTCCTCAGATAGAACTTTTGACTGAACGCCTAATTTTTCAAGTAAACTCTTCAAAAAATTGAGTTCAACGAAGTCTTTCGGGTTAATTACAATTGAGTTCATAATCCAAAGTTACGAAATAAGGTCGATAGTGCGCACAAATATTCGGAGAGCTTATCTCAGTAGTTTATTATGGCAAGCATGCTTCAAGTTGATCGGCCAAAAACTGATTGCCCTTCTCGTTCATATGCACGCCGTCCCCAGTTAGTATTCCTTCGTACTGTTTGGATGGATTATTTTCTCGGAGGTATTCGCTTATATTTGCTCGCAGATCGCACAGCGGAGTATCCGTTTCGTCGGCTACCTGCCGTACTACTTCGGCGTACTCCAGTAGTCGCTGATTAGTTTCGTCTTGACTGTCGGGGTCTTCACCAATCACAGTGGGAGTGGCTAGAATCACTTCGCTACCGGTGGAGGTAATGGTTTGAATTAAATCTTTTAGTCCGGCTTCGTACACGGGCTTTTCTGTTCCGGTGGTGCCTTCAAACTTATAGAAGTGCCACACGTCATTGATGCCAATGTAGATCACCACCACATCGGGATTATGGCTCAGTACATCTTCCTGGACGCGCCCCTGAAGGTCAGGCACTTTGTTACCACTAATACCAGCTCCAATAAGTTCGTAGCGGGACGTATCCATTTGCTGACGCATCAGATCGATGTAACCCCCTGGTTCATTGCCCGCTTGAGTGATACAATCACCAAAAAACACGACTCGCTTTTTCTCTGGCTGACAGGCAACAATACCTATTAACAAAACAAGTGGCGTTAATGATAATAATTGAGAAATAGACATAGAATGTAGTAGTTATTAACTAATAAGTTGACTTGTAAAACGCTGATAAACAAACTTTTAATGATTTTCAATTGACCATTATCAATTCCAGAACCTGTCTGGGATGATTTTTCCATTAATAGGATAAACTTCGTAAGTTCGTTCTAAGAGCGTGTTTAGATTTTATATTTAGAATTTGTTATGAGATATTTTTTGGTCAGTCGCGCGGCGAACCGTCGAGACTCTTTTTAAGGGGGATAGCCTAAGCTATCGTCCGCGAAAAAGCCGAAGTATGACCGGAAAATAGCCGTTAGAAAAATAAAAGATAAAGTTTAAACATGCTCTAAGTAAGTGAAAAGATCGTATTTTCCTAAAAGTATGGAAACAGAAGACAACAATCTAACCCAAAAAATTCAGCAATGGCTGGCCGTAGCCAGCACCGCTCGAGACACGCTAAGTTTTGAGCAAGTTTGGCAGAGTTATCAAGATGTCTACGGAAGTGAACCGCGAAAGATAGCTTGGCAACCGGATGAGCCGACTATACAGAAATCTAATCTTTCGGACTTAATGAAGCGGGCTGGGGTAAAATCGTACTCTGAACTGTATGAATGGTCAATACAAAACCGGGCTGCGTTCTGGGAGATAGTAGTTGAACAGTTAAATATCCAACTTACGGAATCCTATCAGCAAATAGTAGACAACAGCCAGGGTAATGAAGAGGTGAACTGGCTGGTGGGAGCGCAACTTAATATTGTAGAAAGCTGCTTTCAGGCTCCAGCCGATAAACCTGCCTTGACCCTAGCCGATGAGTCGGGACAAACCAAAACATTAACCTACGGACAACTAGAAGCACTGGTAAATCGCGTAGCTTCCGGTCTGCAAAATATGGGTCTAAAACCCGGAGATGCAGTAGCGTTGTACATGCCGCTGGGAAAAGAAGCGGTAGCGGCTTACTTAGGAGTAGTAAATGCCGGAATGGCTGCGGTACTAATTGCCGATAGCTTTTCGGCGCAGGAGCTAAGTAGTCGGTTGAAAATTGCCAAGGCTAAAGCAATCGTGACTGTAGACGCCTACGCTTACAATCAAAAGATGCTTAATGTATATTCGCGGGTAAAAGAAGCTACTCCGCTGCGAGCAATTGTAGTAAAAAATCAATCCGATACTCAACTAAGGCCGGATGACATTAACTGGGATGATTTTTTGGGCGAATCTACCGCCGAAACCCACATTGGTCAGCCAGACGATACGATCAGTATACTATTTTCGTCGGGCACTACTCAGGAACCTAAAGCCATTCCTTGGAACCATCTTACTCCCATCAAGTGTGCAATGGACGGACGTTATCATCAGAATATTCACGCGGAGGATGTGGTAACCTGGACCACCGGAATGGGCTGGATGATGGGGCCTTGGCTGATCTTCGCTACGCTAATGAATCAGGCAACCATTGCGCTGTTTACTGGCTCGGCCGCCTCGGAAGCCTTCGGTAAATTTGTAGCGGACACTAAGGTGAGCGTGCTAGGCACTATTCCGTCGCTGGTGAAAGTGTGGCGAGCAAGTAAGGTTATGGAAAGCTACCGTTGGTCGGTGCGGGTATTCAGTTCTACCGGAGAGCCGTCTAACGCAGAAGATTATTTGTACTTGATGTGGCTGAATGATTTCCAAGCACCAATCATCGAGTATTGCGGAGGAACCGAGATTGGCGGCGGTTACTTAACCGGAACAGTGATGCAACCGGCGATTCCCGCTACCTTCACCACCCCTGCCCTGGGGCTAGAGTTACGATTCAGAAATTCTAATGGGCAGCTAACGCCAGTTCAAGATGGTGAAGTATTCATCGTCCCTCCGGCTATTGGGTTATCGCAAAAATTACTGAACCGCAATCATCATGAAGCATACTACGCGGATAGTCCTACGTTTGAAGATGGCCACCCGCTTCGTAAGCACGGTGATAACTACCGGATTTTGGGCGAATACAACCAAACGGTATTTTATCGGAGCCAAGGTCGAGCCGATGATGTCATGAACCTAGGAGGCATTAAAGTGAGTGCGGTAGAGATTGAAAAAGTACTTAATCAGCACGCAGTTATTGCAGAATCGGCGGCGGTAGCTATTTCTCCGCCCGAAGGCGGACCGGAGCAACTGGTGGTTTTTTACTTGACCAATCAGGTAGTAGAGAAGGAGCCGCTAAAGAAAGAGCTGCAAAAATTAATTTCTCAGCAATTAAACCCTTTGTTCCGCATTGCTGATGTCGTCCAAACAGAGAGTTTACCTCGGACAGCGTCTAACAAACTAATGCGTCGAGCACTACGGAAGGAATACGGTTAGTAGGATTAAAAGTGGTTTCAGTACAATTTGCACCTAATTTTTTCTATATTGAGTTAAAGTAGTTTAATTTTTTTATAACCTAACCATTCTTTATTATGCTTCGCTGGATCATCATACTTTTAGTATTGGCTTTAATTGCCGCCGTGCTGGGCTTTGGTGGCTTAGCGTCTGGTTTCGCCGAAATTGCTGAAATTTTATTCTACATTTTTCTGGTTGTGTTGGCAGTATTACTTGTTATGCGATTGATCGGACGTAAATAATGAATAGCGCATTATCGATCGAAGGCACTTTTCCGTATTTGGATAAGTGCTTTTTATTGGGTTTGTAGGCAGTGAATGCACGAAAGAAAAGAGAAGCAAATTCTGAAACTTTCAAGAATAGGTTAAGTTTGTTTGAAAAAGCTTGATTCTACCTTCCGTCGTTGCTACCACTCAAATCTGCGCTGAATTAGGAGTTCGCCGGGTAATTATCTCTCCGGGGTCCCGTAATGCTCCGCTAACGATTGCCTTTGTCCGCCACCCAAGTATTGAAACCTACTCGGTGAGCGATGAACGATCGGCAGCGTTTATTGGATTAGGCATGGCTCGGCAGACCCGAAGCCCCGTAGCCTTGATTTGCACCTCGGGTAGTGCGGCTTATAATTACGCACCGGCCGTGGCGGAAGCTTACTTTCAGCAAATTCCGCTACTCATTCTTACTGCTGACCGCCCGCCGGAGTGGATTGACCAACTAGATGGGCAGACTATCCGCCAGCGAGAAATCTACGGAAAGCACATAAAGGCTAGTTACGAATTGCCAGTAGGTCAAACGGAGGCTGACCAGTGGTACGCCCATCGGCAGGTTTCTGAGGCGGTAAATAAAACACAGAGTTATCCACCCGGTCCTGTTCACGTAAACGTACCCATTCGCGAGCCTTTCTATCCGAAAGAAGGCGAAGAAATTTCTTTTGATACTCCGGTTAAAATAATTCGGATTAGCGAAGTAGAAGCACAATTATCGATCGATGCCCAACAACAA
>NZ_JBARYM010000028.1:0-3257 GCF_049647865.1 Tunicatimonas sp.
GCCCAGCGATTCAACCGACCGGGGGCGTTACCATCACCCCAGTCGTCGGGAAGATTTTGCGTGGCAAACTGTAGATCCTCTAACACTTTACCCATCACGAACGCCCGGTCATCTCGTTCGCCGTTTAGTATTTCCTCATCATCAATGTTCAAGGTTTGTCCTACCCACTGCACGTCACCAAATTTTTGGGCCTTTTCACCGTAAAACCAGCCTCTAAACAATCGGGCTTCGGCAATATACTGATTTCGCACTTCGTCGGTTACATCAGCTTTATCGTAGTTTTCCATGCCGAAGTTAATCGCTCGCACGAAATCCCAACCTTTATAGCCAAACCACTGCTGACCATCGTTATCTGGAACTTGGTGTCTTCCGGCCCGAATTCTTTGGTAAAAATCGTGGCGGGGGTGGCGAGGAGCCGTATTATCGGATAAACCGGCTAAGTGCCAAATTCCCCAACGGTGACTACTAAAGCCATCGTGGTGCCCCATTAAAATGGGAACGTCATTGTCATTTCTAGCCATATCGTACAGGCTATTATTGTACACTCGAAGGTCGTTTTCGGTGTTCCAGAATGCTTCGTTGCTGATTTCATCCAGCGGCTGACGATCCAAGAACTCATCGTTGCAGCCAAACATGATGACTGACAACGCTACCGTCATTTTTAAAATATAATTTTTCATCTTATTTCTCTTTTAGAGTAATTAAAAGGATACGCGTATACCCATTGAGTAAGTACGCTGCTTATAGTATTCCTGCGTTAACGTTGGACGAATTTCAGGATCTAATGGCCGACGCATTCGGGTAAATTCCCACATATTTTGACCGGCAAAATAGATTTGAGCATTCGTCATCCCTACTCGGTTTGCCAGGTTTTGCGGTAAATTATACGCTAGCGTAAGGTTCTTCAAGCGCACGTAAGCTCCATCTTGCACAAATCTACTCTGAGGTTGCAAGTTCTGCTTAGTATTAGTAGAAATGTGGGGGGCAGGAAAATACGCGTCCCGATTAGTTTCACTCCACGTATCAGTGAGGTAGTAATTCTCTACGTGCCCAGCGTTGAACGGATAGAACGCTACCCAGTTACCATTCGGTGGAAAATAGTCATGCTGCAATAGGCCCTGGAAGAACACATTTAACGTGAAAGCTTTCCATCCAACAGTACTGTTTACACCGAAGTTGTAACGAGGAGTTTCGTAGCCAATAATTCGTTGATCGCCCGGATCAGAAAGTGTGTTTTCGCCCACATTAATAAATCCGTCACCATTTAGGTCGGCGTAGCGAATGTCACCTGGGCGCCAATTGGAACCATTAGGAATTTGCTCTTGATTGGCAGCATTAGCTACTTCATCTTCGGTTTGAAAAATACCTTGCGTTTCGTAACCCCAGCGCTCACCAACTATTTGACCTTCGTAGTACTCAGTATTATTATCACTTGGATTAGGAAGAACCCCAGTAGGATTATCGTATTTGGTGATTTCCGTAACGTTATCTGATAGCGCTAGAGTAATACTGTAATTCCAGTTGTTATTTACTCGGTTTTGCCAAGTAGCCGCTAGTTCCCAACCTCGGGTTTGCAGATCAGCCGCATTTTGCTGCGGAGCATCGGTCCCCAAAATAGATGGGAATTCTACGGTAGTAAGCATATCGCGGGTATCCCGAGTATATACGTCAAACGATACATCTAAGCGGTTGCCGAACATAGTAAAGTCTAATCCTAAATTTTGGGATACTACAGTCTCCCAAGTAAGAGTAGGACTTATTAATCCGGGTGCCTCTACAAAGGGCGTACGAGATCCAGCGGTCATCATATAGGGTGAGTTGCCCGATCCTAACGTAGCGATGTAAGGATAGTAAATTGGTGTGGTACCATTCCTTTCAAATATGAGCTGGTTTCCTAGTTGACCGTAAGAAGCCCGTAACTTTAAGTTATCTAACCAAGAAGATGTTCCTGCCATAAATCCTTCTTCGGATATTCTCCATCCAACCGAAACCGAAGGGAAGAAACCAAATCGGTCATTCTCTGGAAAACGAGAAGTTCCGTCGTAGCGGCCATTCGTTTCTATCAAATAACGGTCATCAAAGATGTAGTTCAATCGATAAAATGCTCCGCGCAAAGCGGTGTGTTCTTTTCCACCGTAGGCTTCTTGGTTTCCAACAGTCGCATTAATATCCGTAATAGCCGGAGTGATTAAGCTGTAGGAGCGCGCCCGGGAAAAATCAAATTGACCCCACTCTTGATTGAAGCCAACCATCGCTTTTAGGTAGTGTTGGCCCTGATCGATGGTATAATCGGCGAAGGTATTGATAACGTAGTACTGATCGGTATCCGTACGATTATCAATCCAGTCATTACCGCTAAATCCGTTACCAATTTCCAACCCTCCCGCCAAATCGCGGTTTTCAATAACATCAATTTTACTGTTAACCTGCTGACGATCTTGGTGAGTAAGGTTAGCCGAAAATTCCCCGCGTATATTCAGACCGGGAATAGGATTTAACGATGCCCCTTGCGTTAAAATAATATCATTTCTCGTCCAGGTATCACGTCCTCCGTTTTCCAGATAAGGTAAAAAGTTGGTACCAGCGAAGTACATACCGATGTACTGCTCAAAATCGCCTCGGTCGCCCGGTTCCAAATAAAACGGTAGATCAGGAAATTGAAGGGGATCTAATGGATCTTGACGCGCCGAAGTATTAACGTTTACATCCCAGTTATAAAAACGGGGCTTATTGCTTTGTTCTCTAGTGATCAACGCCCGGCTATCTAAACTTAACCAGTCGGTTACTTCAAAATTACCTTTTAGCAGCATATTATAACGCCGAAATGTTTCGTTCTTATCATCATTTTTCAGATAACCATCTTTACTTAGGAAACCAAATGATGCGTAATAAGAAGCTTTTTCCGACGATCCGGAGACACTCACGTCGTATTTATTTTGAGGAGCAAAGTCGGTAATTAAACGGTCTTGGTAATTGTTAAATCCGTAGAATCGAAGCTGACCATTAAAAACACCCCAAGCATTCTCTTCGGTAGGATTCTCAACCCATCGTCTTGTTCCTTCAACGTAATCCGGATCGTAAGCAGGGGCACCGTTGGTTCGGATATTGGCTTGATTTCGAGCCAAAACAAATTGATGAGGATCAGTAATAGGATCAATAAATAATATGGGACTAGACATAGCAAATTCTGCCCCGACATTCACTGTAATCTTATCTCCTTTACCGCTTTTGGTAGTTACTAAAACTACTCCATAAGC
>NZ_JBARYM010000029.1:0-12544 GCF_049647865.1 Tunicatimonas sp.
CGCCCCTCTTACTGATGAAGAAATATCGTTCTACATTGAAAAATACCAACCTCTCGATAAAGCTGGAAGTTACGCTATTCAAGAGTGGATCGGCATGATTGGTATCAATCGCATTATGGGCTCCTACTTCAATGTAGTAGGCCTACCAACTCATCGTCTTTATCAAGAGCTGGAAAAAGTATTTTGACAATATACTAATGACCAGATAATTGCGGTCGTCTTCTTTTGAAGTTCGGGTCTTGCAGGCGTTTCTCAAAATTCGCCAGCGACTTTACCCACCCATCATGGTAACTAGCATTTGCTGTTAACTTCACTTGGGAAGTATAATCTGATAGTTTAATAGCCTTCATAGTGTATAGTGTTTAGTTTTAGTAAGGTTAGAGGTGTACTCAGCTTGCCTACAATAAATAATACACAAGCCAGCTGGTAGTATAAGGTCATCAACTATCAGCTCATGCAGCTCTTCCTTAAAAGGTCGGTTATAAAATAGGTTACAAGAAAAAATCATACCAGACATAATATTTTTGCCCGGCCTTGAATCTTAAAAATTTTTGCCAATATATCAGTGTTGCCTTAACTGTTGTTTTAGTGCTTTAATTCAAAGGTTAAATGCCATTCACTAAAAGAAACCTTAAAAAATTTTGATCTTCTGCTCTAACCAGCTACTTTGCATTACATTGTACCTAACATTAGTTAGTACTTTGCGTATAGATTTGCAACCTTTACAAGTAGTTATGCATCTAACAAACAATCAAACTCTGTTTTATTGTGCTATGAAGCGACCACCTAACTTCAAACTTGTTGTTGAATCAGCTATTTCTCAGATTCTAAAGAGTAAAAATGCTACTGATTTTTATTCTGCTATACGTTATATAAAGCAGCTACCTGATGCTAAAGAGTGTGCATCTCATGATTTGTTGCAGACATCCCAAGAAGGTGGAAGCTGTTGCTCAAAAACAGCTTTACTAGTAGCATTAGCTAAAGAAAACTTTATTACCGATATGAAATTAGTGCTTTGTACTTTCACAGAAAGTTATGAAGGTAACTCTCTGATTAAGTGCTTGTTAGAAAGGTACAAACTTCCTGCACTGCCTTCAACAGCCTGTTTTCTAAAGTATCAAGATGAATTTTACTCACCGTTTAGTGCCACTCAAATTAAAACCTCCTCTATTCAATCGGATATTGAAATTACCCCTATGCAAATTGGCAATTTTACTCGGCGTTATTGCCACCACTTTATTAAGCATTGGTTAGTTATAGAAAAGCTACACCATAGTTGGAGCGTTGAAAAAATTCGTCAAATAAAGAGAGAGTGCTGCCAGATTTTAGAAAATCAAATTTAATAAGATAACAAAACTTCCTTTAAACTTAGCATTGACAAAATGACATATAGTAATATAATTTACTATTAATGCGCTATTTTTAATTTTTACGGATAATTCTTTATTACTAAACCCATAATTAGTTTAAGCAGTCAATTGCTACTTAGTGTAATCTCATAGATAGATCATCTTAAGATATTACTAATTGTATAAGTTATCTACGTAATAATAGTAGCCAGCTTTTCTTTAGTAAGTGGCTTAAAAGCATACTCAGATACGGATGAATAAGCCATGGACTTTTTCCGATCAGATTCGCTTATTGAACTACTAAGCATGCTGATTTTTGTAGTAGGATGATTATCCCAGAAGGTTGCTTCGTAGCGCTCTATAAATTCGTGACCATCCATCTCAGGCATGTTAATATCTACTAAGATTAAATCAGGGAAGTGGTCTTCCTTTTCGCATTCTCTAAGGTAATCTAATGCCTCCCAACCACTTTCTTTAATTTCGTAGCTTTGAATAAAATCTACTTTTCCTAATACTGCTTCTACAGTAAAGTTGTTAATTTCATCATCATCAATTAGTAAAACTCGAACCATATGAGATAGTTAATAACGGTAGTGACTACTAAAAATCAATATTAATTAATATTTTTTCCTTTTAAAATTATCATAATTTCTGCATGCTAAGTTGTACGTAATACTTCTTACTGTTTAAGAAATTACTTCTATGTTTAACGGAAGAACCTGTTATTTCAGAACCAATAATTAATATTTTATACATAATTTTTATAAGTATTTCTTGACTAGTTGTTGCCTTCTTTTCACTTTAGAGATAAAATTTCTTTTAATAGCTAGTGTAAGCTTTTGCCGGTATTTAATAGCTACCTTTAGTCGCTATAACTCAGTGCCAGACTGTATTACTAGTAGAAGCGATCAAAATAGATCAGATAGTGATACTTCTTCTACGTATTTGTTTAGAATACTCCGGTGTTCATAACTAGCAATACTAATAACCTTATTACCAATTCGGTTGTACATCACCTCTACAAAAAAGTCGTCAATATGATATAGGGTAATTCGGAACTGACTGTAGGTACGATCTGCTACATAAGTCCCGTAATCCCATAAGTACTGGGCTTTATCATAAAATGACAATTCATCAAAATCGCTCAGGTTTAACATGATCCTTCAGTTAAAGAGTCTAATCTTGCTAATTTAGCGAGATTATACCGTCAAGCGGGTATTCACTCTCTGAATACCTTACATAGGTAAGAACAAACTCAATTAGTATTAGCGTGACACTCCCTCTTTTAGAAAACTGATAGAAAGCTTCTATATTCTTCCAGCTACAAGCGTGATTTTGTAAAGAAATATTGCTGAGTCGGGCAATCAATATACTCAGGTAAGACAATTGCAGGCTTTGCTAATTTTGCCGCTTTACATAAAATCAATTGGGTTGATTTAGCAACATTCAGTACTTAGCAAAAATGGTAAATTAGACGCGCAAATTCGTTTAAGATAAGCAGTACTAAACAGAAACTCTTATTTACATTGAAGATATCATCTACAAGCAATTTTATTTACTTAATACATGAGGGGAGTATATTTATTTGAGAGCACTGATGTCGGCCATTATTTGTGGTCGAAGACAGAATTAAACAGATCAATTATTTGCAATTTGTTTATGATAGTACAATTTGTTGGTTATATTTGAGAAGGAGAAGCAAAGGTTTTCAATTGTATTTATTGTACCCGTCGCTATTGTTGCTTTTTCGCGACTTTTAAGAAGATAGATTTTCTGTACACGCACTCTTTACACCCTATAGCGTAGCTTAGACTATTTCTGTAGTATTGAATGTAGTATACGAAACCACTTAGAGTTGAAGTATACGTTGTATTTTGCTGAGATTAATAAGGTTGCGGGAAATATACAACTAGGTCCCTAAACACTACTTTAGACTTAGCCATAGCTACATGCATAGTACGTTATTTTTCAGTTCTCAACACTCACGTACCTTCCTGTTATTTACAATGGGCATTGATGCTGTTTTGCTCATTGGAAGTTTCTTTATCCATACTGCTGTCATTCCCAATTACTTATTAGTTATTATCATATTAGGTTGGTGGATATTACTGCTACTCACTAATCAGTACCAACCGAGTAGCATAAAATTTCCTAAAATTATTAGCAGTACCGGTTTAGCTGGTATTGGCCACCTTACTTTTACGATTGTTATTTGCACGATCGGTCAGAAGCTTGGATACGTTTCGCCACTTGTACGACTTATTCTTCTCTTTTATATTTCTCGTATCGCTGTTTTCGCACTATTACATAAGCTGTACTATTATGCCCTTAATGTTACTGATAATATGCTTCGGTTTGTCATTATTGGTGATAAAGAAGCTGCTATTAGTAAATTATTACTTAACTATCTACTACAAAGTGAAGCAAAGTTTGTAGGGTATGTGAATACGAACAGTGTAGATCATTTACAATCAGATAGTTTACTGGAGCTTTATCAAAAGCTTCTATCGAAAGGGGTAAGTCATATTTACTGTACTCTCCCATTACCAGAATGGACAGCTCACGTTAATAAACTGCAACAAATGGCTGACGATCATTTTATATATTTTCATTGGCTATCTGATTTTGGCTTAGAAGATTCACCAAAGCAACATTTAGATTTCAGAATGAAAAATATCATGGTATACACCTCTCATAAATAAAATAACATATGATACTTGAAAATTGACCTTCGTTATGGCTAGCACTTAAAATAAGCACTATTTGCAGTTGACCGAGCGGATATACTACTAGCTATAGCTGTAAAAACACTAAACCTTGCCCCTAACCTATGAACTCTATTTCTTCTCCAACTACAATCACGCCCACTCTTCAAGCATTAGAGGTTGAGAAAGAACGTGTTATCTTAATTCTCACCCCTGACCTTACCAATATATGTGGCGTCGCTGGTTATTTTAACACGTTGAGGTTGCACCACGGCCCCTTTAGAGTAGAATATTTTGAGATCAATAAAGCACGCAGTGAGGGAAAAGCAACCAAGGCGTTTAGAATAGCTTTCAACTACCTCCGATTTATGTTGAAAGTTCTTACCAACTCCTATGAGCTGGTACATATTAACCCTTCGTTCAACAGAAAGTCGTTCTTGAGAGACACTATCTTTTGTGGAATCTGCTTACTATTTAAAAAGAAAGTAGTTGTGCTATTTCACGGCTGGGAAGATAATTTTGAAGAGAGCGTACGCACCAATAGGTTGTACAGATTTTTATTCCAACATACATTTATGAAAGCCGCTAATTATGTAGTATTAAGTTCCATATTTAAAGATAAGTTGGCCAGTTTGGGGGTAGCCCCTTCTTCTCGGTTCTGGATTAATACCACAGCAGCAACTCCTCCTCAGTCACTCAGTCTTTCTAAAAAACTAAATATTTACCAACCCGACGAAATCCACTTATTATTTATTGCCCGAATAGTTAAGGGTAAAGGGATGTATATTGCTATAGATGCTTTTGAACAAGTGAAGAAAAAGGTGCCTGACTGTACTATCCATTTGCACATTGCTGGTGAAGGTAGCGAACTTGCTAATGTGAAAGAATATGTGGAAGATCTAAAATACCGAAACATCCATTTTCACGGATATGTGCTCAGTGAAGAGAAAGATCGCCTTTTTAAATCCTGTGATATTATGCTGTTTCCCACCTTTTACCCTGAAGGACTACCAACATCTATTATGGAGGGCATGATGTACGGTCTACCAATAGTGTCTCGCCGTAACGCGGGCATACCTGACGTAGTAGAACACGAAATAAATGGTTTTCTTTCCGATAGTAAAGACCCTGCGGTATTTGCCACTTTCCTTTATGAGATTATAACATCCCCCCTACTTTACAAACGAATTGCTGAGGCCAATCACTTAAAAGCAATCAACAACTTTTCTAGTCAGCACATAAAGCAGCGTATTCTAAACGTATATCAAGAGATAATTGAGGCTTGAGGTAAAATTAAGGATGTAATAGTGCTATTGCTATTTACTACAGTTTGTCCCCCACTGTTTGGCTAGTACCAATCTCACTAGCTATTTCCGAACTCATTTGATCCAGTATAACATCCCAGGTATACTTTTTACAAGCTAACTCGTAGCCAGCTTTTCCGTATGCCTGACACCTCTCCCCGCTGCCAAGTAGCGAAATTAAAGCCTTACTAATTTGATACACGCTTCCATCAGTAAGAATACCGGACACTCCATCTTGTATGGTGAAACTGTTGGACCCAATATTACTGGTTACAATAGGCAAACGGTAGTACATCGCTTCTACGAAAACAATACCAAATGTTTCTACAATAGAAGGCATACAAAAAATGCTAGCCTGCTCATAATAGCTTTTTAATACTTCTAACGGTACTCGCTCTACCGCATAGCAACCTTCAACATTAGCCACCGGCGGCTTAGAACCAACAATATTGAGAGTAGCTTCAGGATGATGTTTTCTAGCAATTTTAAACGCTTCAATTAACACCCACCCACCTTTTAGCTCCCAACGATCACCCACAAAAAGTATAGATTTAGTGTGATATTTAGCGTTATTAACAGTAGCTGGAATTGGGATATTACCGCCACAACCTACTTCAACAACTTTCTTTTCATCTATATTATACTGATGGATCAACGACTGTTTTGTGTGATTACCCATCACAAAAATTTTACGCGTGTTCTGGTACAGCTCAGTTTCTCGGGCATGATATAAATCGGACTTAACCAAACGGGTAGGTGCCAAACTCAAAGTAGGATAAAAGAAATTACATAAGTTGGTATGATCGGTATAAATGAAATGAGGCAATCCGTTCAGCTCAAAATCATACATTGACTGAGTTTGTAGAGAGAATACATACTCACTTGCATCAATGTTTTTCTCTAAATACTTCTTAAAAAAATTGAAGATATAAAGTGTGCTCAAAAAAAAACGCTTGGCTTCTTTAATTTCTCTTCGGCCTAAAACAAAGTCAGCTCCATACTCTTTAATGAAGTAAAAAATATTTAAGAACAATACGACCTTGTTCCTTCGCAGCACGCCATTCATTTCAATATCATGCACCTGATAACTAGAAAAGGACTCTTGTAATTTATCCTTCAACACAGTGTTTACCATAGAAAAGGTACCCGCATGAATAAATAAAATTTTCTGAACACTCATTCAGTTAGCATTTATGATAGTCACCCTGGTTACTAATTATTTACAAAGATTGGTCATACAGTTTAAGATAAGCATACGTCATTGCATTAAGCGTAAAGCCTTCTTCTATTCTCTTCCTTCCTGCGTCTCCCATAGCCTGAGCTACTTGTGGGTGATCAAGTAGGTACATTATCTTTTCTTCTAAGTGATGGGGATCGCGCTGCTGGCAAACAAATCCGGTTACCTGGTTAATGACTAATTCAGTGGTACCTCCTGCATCAGTAGCAATCACTGGTTTTTTTAACGCCATATATTCCATAACTGAATTAGGAATCCCCTCTCCGTGTACTTGGTGGTCGGTTATAAGTACTCCAACACTAAAGATATTAACTGCTGCTTCAATATCCGCGATTCTTCCGGTAAAAATAATTTTTTCTTCATTTTTATACATTTTAGATAGCTCAGCCAAGTCTTTTCCATCTCCTATTGCCATAAAAGTAACATCATCCCGGTTCTCTAATACATATTGGGCAGCTTTTAAGTAGGTAGGATAATCTTTAGCCCCCCGGAAGCTAGCCACCATACCTACTACATATCTGGTAGTAATATTAAAATGGCGCCGCATCTCGGTGGTGTTTGGTAAGCCCTCAAACCGAGTAAGGTCTATACCATTGGGAATACAGAAACTCTTTTGAAGCGGCGCATCATACGCTTTTAACCCGGCTCTTGAATTGCTGATAATACTATCGGAAAGCGGAAAAGAAAGCTTTATGTGCCACCATCGGCTGCTGAATGGTTTAACTGACCAAGGGGCATCGGCGATAATCGCATTAATAAACCTGGCTTTACTTAATAGCACAGTAGGTAAAAGAAATACAGAAGCAACTGAAGACCAACTCTGAATAATATCGGGACCAAATTTTTTGATGGCGCAGTATAGCTTATAAAATATTGTGAAGTCTTTTTTCCCTCTTCGGGGAAGAAAAATAGTTTGAATAGACAAATGGTGCAATTCTTCATATTCAACTAGATTAGATAAGATGATTAAGCAAACTGTAACTATTTCATTCTTTTCTAATCCCTTCAGCAGTTCGAGCAGACGGCGCTCTTTTCCACCCGCCACCATGGTATCTACCACAATAACGACCCGAGTGACCGTACTTCTTTTGCTCATACCAACGCGGTAGCTAGTTTTCTAAATTTTTCGGGCGTTAGCGAAACTAAAAGATTTATTTCCGGAGCTGTAAATACCCTATTATACTTCAGTAGTAGAACATATACTCCTACTCCGAAAATTGCCTTAAACAGCACCAATCCTATTATTACTTGATTGAGTAGCATAATCGTTAGAATGGTAAGCACTGCATTTATAATACTTTTTAGAGTAGCTAGCCAAGGTATCCGTAGGGTTATATGCCGATTAATAAGAAGATATATTATACCATTTCTTAAGGTTCCGCTAGTAGCAGTAGCTACTGCCATTCCGGCTGCTCCGTAGTAGTACGCTAAAGGAATACCGACAGCAATATTGAAAATAAAGGCAGCTTTAGAAATGATAAGAATCTTAGGTTTTTGTATAGCCTTCGCTACTATGGTAAGTGGCATATTTTCCAGCATCAAAAAGCCCAGAAAAATAAGTAGGGGCCAGTACGCTTGTAGCACATATTCTTGATCGAAGACCAGCAGTAATAGCTCTTCGCCCAAAGGAGCAAATACAGCTACCAATAAAAACCCAATAACGTTGTTAGCACTACAGAGAAATCTGAAAGCCTCGTTTAGTTGAGAGTTATCTTTATTCTCATCGTAGCGAGAATAAATTACCGGCTGAATCAAGTATAAAAACATCCGGTTCGGATAAATATCCATTACTTTAGATAAGATACGAGTTGCTATCGCATACACGGCTACCTGTATGTTGGTAGAAAAGTAGGCTAGCACGTAACGGTCAATATCAGTACCTAAGAAAGAGCCTCCTAACTTATCAACGTAACTACCCCACCGATAATCCTTTTCTTCTTTCGTTTCCCGGATTGGTCGGAGTACCTTCATAAGGGGGGGTACCCCATAGTGCCGTAGAAAAACAATGCTAAGCACCCCGAAGCTAAGTATTTGAACTACTACTAAGCCTTGTATAAAGAACAATAACTGAGCATCAATATAAACTCCGTACACAATTACTGTAATACGGCCTAGCTCATGAATAATATTATTGAACAGCACAGTTTTTTGCGAAAACCTGGCCAATAAAGATTTTTTCAGCAGATCGTGAGCCGTGTAGAATACAACAATAACTAAATAGGTGCTTAGATGCTGAAAGTAACCATCCAGTCCAAAGTATTGAGCGTATCCGCTAAACCCAACCGCCATGAGTATTGAGAACAAAACAATGAGTACTGAACGCCGGAAAACAATATTCCAAACTGTATCTCTTACGGTATCTTCACTTGTCATGCCGGGAACGTAGCGAGCTAGGTATTGGTCGTATCCCAAGGCTAGCAGCATATTGAATAAAGCGGGCAGAGCATTCAGTAAAGCATATATTCCGTATTCACTAGCTTCGAGATGACGTACTAGTAGTACAATACCAAATAGTGCTACTAAAATATTAACCACTGATATAGCTACAGAATAAGGGAGGGCGTTTCTGGCTTTCGATTTTATACTCATACAATCAGTGGATGCATAGCTAGTGCATAGGCTCAATCAAAGACACTAATTACTTTACTATTCACTGCTTTTTGAAAATCCTTACGGAGAATGGAAGAATACCTTCTTAATAGTAGTTTTGCATATATTTGACTTGCAAGTATACTAAACTTTGCCATGAATAGAATTCTGTTTATTAAAAAAGGCAAGTTCTCGAATGCTAATGCTAAAGTAATTCGGCAACTAAATCTGCATTTTAAGGGTCATTCCATTGAAGTACTCGACCTTGAAGCTTACCTCAATAAAAAGCCTATTGTCTTAATTATCAATATTTTTTTCACGATAAAAGAGTATGGTTTAGACTTTTTGAGCGGTAAGAAGCACAAAGATGATATTAAGAAAGTGTTTTTTTGCACCACATTTCTCTTTAAGCATATAAAAAAGGTGCTTGAAAAAAAGGTAATGCCTGGTTATTATACTTTTACTTTTCAAACCCAGTCAATGCATGACTGTAGTAGCCCAGGCACCCCACATTTTGTTTACACCGATCATACGGCTTTAGCAAATTATCACTATCCTGATATATCAATCAAAAAGTACGAAAAATCTCCAGGCTACATCAAGCTAGAACAAACTGTTTATAAAAATGCTACGAAAGTCTTCGTATTCGGAGGCCAGGTCGCTCGCTCGTTAGTAGATGATTATCAACTACCTAAAAACAAAATTGCTTGTGTAGGAGCTGGCTACAATGTTCAGGTATCAAGCCCGCCTGCTGATGAAGCCCGCTATGCTCGCAAAGAAATTCTTTTCGTGGGAATTGAGTGGGAACGTAAGGGTGGCCCAATGCTGGTAGAAGCGTTTCAAAGGATTTTACCTAAGCACCCAGATGCTCAATTAACCATTGTTGGCAGTAGCCCCAAAGTTACTCTTTCCAACTGTACGGTAGTAGGCAGAGTGCCTTTAAGCGAAGTCTCTAAGTATTTTGAGCAAGCTTCCATTTTCTGTATGCCCTCGGTCCGCGAGCCATTCGGTATTGTATACATTGAAGCAATGTTGTACCGCCTGCCCGTTGTAGCCTTAAACTTAGGAGCAACCCCTGATTTTATTCAATCGGGAGTTAACGGGTTGCTAGTCGAGAATAATGTTGAAGATTTAGCTAATGCACTAGATCAGTTACTACAATCTCCTTCGCAATGCCAGGCTTTTGGCGAGCAAGGATATCAAATTGCCCACAAACGGTATTCCTGGGATTATATTGGTGATACTATTTGCAGCGAGATTAAGTCGGCACTGCCAGTAACCCATAAAAATGAGATCCACCGAGGTAAACAGGGCTAAAACAGGTACTACGCGCTCCCCAGGGATTCTAACAAGTTATTTAGTGAGGTAGCTCCGCCTTCCACTTTGGTAATGCTTGCTCACTGTTAATCGTTTGCATGTGTTGATCATAATATAGTATTGATGCGTATAAAATCAACATCATTATCATCATTCCAACCTCCGTTATTTCGCCAGCATAGTTCATAAAATTTGTAAGACGCCGGTTCATACTTGCGGTTGTCATTAAAAAAATAGAGACCATCCCCATTAGTCCAATATTCTTTAACATCTTATCCCTTACCTTGTACAGCGAATAAAATTGGCGGTAAATTAAAAAGTATATATAGAGTAGAAACGCTACCCCTAGTATGCCTACTTGATGCAGATAGCCGTTCCAAAAGCCTTCTGACCAGTTATATTCCCAGTCTTTGCGGAACATTTGAGGTATTAACGTAAAATTATCGACAACTTGATTTAGCGCCTTATCCGATACCTTTCTATTAAGAGCCTGAAAATCTTCTTTGCTATCAGCCGCCAGCATGCTCTCCATTCTTTTAAGTAAAAACTCAGGTTGTAGTATAGCAATCGCTATCGCCACTAAGAATCCATACATAATAATTTTGTAGTTACGGTTGTATACTGCCACCAATCAGAAAGCTAAAACCGACCATACGTAGGCCTGACGAGAAAGTGAGGTAGCAATAGCCAGAAGTGAAACAGCAATACAAAGTCTTAGTAACGTTTTGTGGCTATTAGAATTTGCGTGCAATATTAGAGCAAATAATAATACGAACACCAGAATCATAGACCAATAATTCTTATGCTCGAAGAAAGGGTTCTGCCATATTACCGTATCAGAACTAGGATTACTCAACAGTTCGTAGTGCCGGAGGTTAAACTCTAAAATAGAAGCCGCAAACAATAAACCATACAGCATAAGCACCATAAATAGCCATTTAAGATGCGGGACAGTAAGACGAGTAAACGAGAAGTACAAAAAGGCAACGATAGCTAAGTTATCGTAAATTCGAGAAAGCACACTGATGAGGCTATTCGAAGGGGACACTTCTGCCGCATTAACGGGCATACCCCGAAATAGTATCTGGAAGCTAGCCGCTAATTGCCCTATCACTAGGGATAACGCTACCAGCATTAGAATAGAGGGGGCACCTTTTAAGGTTCTGACTTTTTTTTGCAGAAGACTATAAACCAGAAACGGAATAAATAAAATGCGGCTAACATCTAGCCCTCTGGATACGTCTGAAAGCATCTCCGAAAAGGCCGGAATGAACAAAACCATCAAAAAAATTGCTACACAATGGATATAAGACCGAAGAGCAAATGCCAATAATAACCCCATCATAACCAGTCGAATAGCAACTGGGGCGTACAGTGAAATACTAAACCAACAAGCAGCATAAAGGACACTAAGAACAATCCAAGAGGGTTTCTTGAAATTTTCTAAGCCCCGAATTACGTTATCATCACTACTTATTGATAGCTTCATACACTACATTTTCTCTTTCTGATCTTCCAATTCGCTATACAGGCTTGAGACTTTCTTTTTTGAGAAGATATCAAAACTGAGCAAAGGATGATGCTGCTTTTTAAAGTTGAAGTGATCCTTTTTACGAGCGTCACTGATGGGTTTGCCCGTAAATACCGATAGTTTTTCTATTGCATGTTGGCTACTCATGAAGTCCTCATAATTTAGCAGTAGTGCATCTGCTGAATCTCTAGACCGTACAATATCCAATAGCATTTGGTTGTATGTTTTCCATTCGTAAAGAGACTTAACCCCATAGACTAGCTTCTTGTCTGGACGACGATATCCGGCAAATACGTGGCCTACTACCTGAGCCGGATTACGATAGATGGCAATAATCTTATGAGCAGGAAGCACCTCTTGCCAGTAATGATACGTGAGGCAAGTACGCGGGTCTTTAAAACCCCAACTTTCATCTGACTCATTACACACAGTAATAACTTCCTCCATCTTCTTTTTTACCGATGGGGCTAAGGGCTGGGTCGGAACATTATGTATAGAATACCTACTGTCGT
>NZ_JBARYM010000030.1:0-26379 GCF_049647865.1 Tunicatimonas sp.
AATCATTCGGGCTACCCAGAAAAAGATGATTTCAGGCGCAGTTACTAGCACGTTGGTTGGATAGTAGAAGTTGATCTCCGCATTATCGGGATGCCGAATTCCATCAAAAACCGTAATTGGCCATAAACCCGACGAAAACCAAGTATCTAGCACATCTTCATCTTGCTTCAGATCATCCATTGATAATGAAGCGTTGCCCGATTTTTCCTGCGCTAACTTCAGAGCTTCTTCCGCAGTTTCAGCCACTACGATTTCACCTTCGGGCAAGTAATAGGCAGGAATTCGCTGTCCCCACCAAAGCTGACGGGAGATGTTCCAGTTCTGGATATTCTCCATCCAGGTGCGATACATATTCTTAAACTTGGCCGGATAGAACTGAACGTTATCATTCAGCACATTTGCCAGCGCGGGTTTTACCAGTTCATCCATTCGCACAAACCACTGCACCGAAAGTTTCGGCTCAATTACTGCACTGGTACGTTCCGAAACTCCTACTTTATTCTGATAATCTTCAATTTTATGGATAAACCCTTCAGCTTCTAGTTGCTCCCCGATTTTCTTTCTTACTACGAAGCGGTCTTCGCCCACAAATAATTGCGCGGCAGCACTCATTGTGCCATCATCGGCAATTACATCTATGGTGTCTAGCTCGTGTTTCTTCCCAAGTTCGTAGTCATTCATATCGTGGGCGGGAGTTACTTTCAAACAGCCCGTTCCGAACTCCATCGTCACGTACTCATCCTCAATAATCGGAATAGAGCGGTCAATCAATGGTACTAGTACTCGTTTGCCTCGCAAATGCTGGTAACGTTCGTCATTTGGGTTTACGCAAACGGCTGTGTCACCCAATATTGTCTCAGGCCGCGTGGTTGCAATGGTTACATATCCGTCCTCCCCTTCAATTGGGTAGTTAACATAGTAGAGCTTAGACTGTACCTCTTTATATAGCACCTCCTCATCAGACAGCGAAGTTTTAGCCTGGGGGTCCCAGTTAATCATTCGGTAGCCTCGGTAAATATGCCCTTTGTTATGCAGGTCCACAAACACCTTAATAACTGATTCGGTCATGTGATCGTCCATCGTGAAACTTGTCCGATCCCAGTCGCAGGAAGCTCCGAGTTTTTTTAGCTGCTCCAGAATAATTCCACCGTATTTCTCTTTCCACTCCCAAGCGTATTCTAAGAATTTTTCACGGCTCAAATCATGCTTATTAATGCCTCGTTCCTTCAGCATCGCCACCACCTTTGCTTCGGTAGCAATAGAAGCATGGTCGTAACCCGGCACCCAACAGGCGGCTTTACCTTCCATTCGGGCTTTACGGATCAGCACATCCTGAATCGTATTGTTCAGCATATGGCCCATGTGCAACACTCCGGTTACATTGGGAGGAGGAATTACAATAGTATAAGATTCCTTATCAGGGTGTGGTTCTGAGTGAAAAAATTTCTTGTCCAGCCACTGCTGATACCACTTATCTTCTACTTCGCGAGGATTATATTTACTAGAGAGTGCCATTGTTCCTAAAAAGGTTAAAGCTTACTGTTAAGTTTTTTATAGGAGGCGCAAAGATAGAAATTTGTAAGATAAACTGGATAAAATCACGTACGTACATTGTCAGCCTCTGTACTTCAGATAAACAACTTCCTTCACCCTACTAGTTTGATATGAAACCATCTACTTTTTAGCTAGTCTGTTAGCATTTTCATTCTCCTATTTTGTTGTATCTTTGAATTAATCAATCAGAAAATCTATGTCAGCCAAGCAACACAAAATACTTGTGGTAGACGATGAACCCGATATTCTCGATCTGTTAGAATATAACTTATCTAAGGAAGGCTACAAAGTGAAAACTGCTTTAGACGGTAGAAAAGCCGTTAATATAGCCGCTAAGTTTACTCCCGATCTGATTTTGCTAGATATTATGATGCCTCATCAAGATGGAGTAGAAACCTGCCGACAGCTACGCGAAAATCCTGACCTCTACAACACCTTCATTGTTTTCTTAACGGCTCGCTCAGAGGAATACTCGGAGGTAGCCGCTTTTGATACAGGCGCTGATGATTATATTACTAAGCCCATCAAACCTCGCGCGTTGATGAGCCGGATTAGCGCGATGTTTCGTCGGGAAGAAAAAAAACGAAAGAAAAATAATAAAATTAATATCAACGGTCTCTCGATTGACCGCTCTAGCTATATGGTTGTCATAAAAGATGAACCGATCAGCTTACCGAAGAAGGAATTTGAATTACTGTACTATCTGGCTCAGAATCCGGATAAAGTACATAGCCGCGACGAGCTTCTGCAAAATATATGGGGATCAGACGTATACGTATTAGCTCGCACCGTAGATGTTCACATCCGAAAAGTGCGGGAAAAAATTGGAAGTAACTATATCGTTACTATCAAAGGAGTTGGGTATAAATTTGGGTCGGAAGAATAACACGTTAGCACCGCATGTTTTTTAGTTCAAAAAGAGTAGCCTTGCTGCTGGGGTTTTCCATTGCGCTAGTTACCACTGCTTTTCTGTCACTAGTAGAGGGCGTCTCAAATCAGGCTCTGCTGGTAGGCTGGTTACTTGCTTTTTCTTCATCGTACATTCTTATTCAAGTCACTTTAGATTTTTTGGTCTTTAAGGAAATCAATAAGATCTACGTAATGATTAACAAATTGCGCCGCAGAGATTTATCGTTTGTAGAAGGAAAAGAAACCGAAAGCAAGATCAATCCATTGCGTCGGATTAACCGAGAGATTTTAGACTACGCCGCTCACAAGCAAAAAGAAATTAATGATCTTAAGAAAATGGAAGAGTTTCGGCGCGAATTTGTCGCTAATGTGTCGCACGAACTTAAAACCCCCATTTTCGCCGCTCAAGGCTTTGTCTACACTCTGTTGGACGGCGCTGCCGAACAACCTAAACTCCGCAAGAAATTTTTGAAGAAAGCCGCCCGTAGTCTCGATGGCTTGGACCTGCTGGTGCAAGACTTGCTTACGCTGTCCCAAATGGAAACCGGAGGCATAAAAATGCACTACGAGCACTTCAATATCCAAGAAACAGTACAGGAGGTATTCGATCAGTTGGAATCAGAAGCCGAGAAAAAAGGTATCGCCTTAAAATTAGAAAGTACACAATCCGCAACCTACGTGTACGCCGACCGGCAGCGTATTTACCAGGTGATGATCAATCTGGTAGGCAATGCGATCAAGTACACCAAACAGGGTGATAAAACAATTACCGTCTCGTTTACTGAAACTGCTGAAGGAGTGGATATTGTGGTACAAGATGAAGGCCGAGGTATACCAGCCGAAGATATTAAGCGCGTTTTTGAGCGCTTCTACCGGGTAGAAAAAAGCCGAGCTCGAAATAAAGGAGGAACCGGACTGGGCCTAGCCATTGTCAAACACATTGTGGAGGCCCATAAGTCAGAGGTTCAGGTTAAAAGCAAAGTTGGCGATGGCTCTACTTTCTCATTTATACTACCCCAAGGCGACAAATTCTCCCCATCCCTAGCAGCAACTCCTCAGCCCGAGGAAGAAGAAGTAGAGTAACTTGACTGGTATTAAAGTGCTATAGTTTATTGTGCCTTTGTAGACTTTAACGAAAAATTGGAATACCTGAACACCAAAACACTATAACACCCTAACACTAAATTGCTCAACTATTTCCCTTTCCTCCGTGTTAAGTCGCTATGGCAAAAATTCAATTCAAGGATTTGATTCTGTATGAGGATCAGGACTATATTATTATTAATAAGCCTTCGCATCTGTCAACGTTAGAGGATCGTAACGATCCATTTAGTATTATTGAGATGGCTCGGAGCCATACCGAAGATGCTCAGGTAGGTCATCGGTTAGATAAAGAAACCTCGGGGGCACTGGCAATTGCTAAAAATCCGGAAGCGTACCGAGCCTTGGCAATGCAATTTGAGCATCGCAAGGTGAAGAAAGTGTACCACGCAGTGTGCGATGGAATTCATGATTTCCAGAACGTTCAGGTAGATTTGCCGATCTACGCTAATAGCAAAGGAAGCGTGCGTATCAGTCACCGGGGAGGGAAAGCAGCCCAAACTGAAGTCAGCACATTAGAGGTCTATAAACAGCATACCTTGGTAGAGTGCCAACCTGTAACTGGACGTATGCACCAAATTCGGGTACACTTAGCCAGCCTAAACGCTTCTATTGTGGGCGACGAGCAGTACGGTGGTAAACCATTTTATTTATCGTCTATCAAGCGGAAATACAATTTGAAACGAGATACCGAAGAGTTACCGTTAATTAGGCGGGTGGCGTTGCACGCTCAAGCTTTGGACATCGAACTTTTAAATCAGGAACGGGTTTGTATAGAAGCTCCTTATCCGAAGGACTTTGCCGTTTTACTCAAACAGCTCGAAAAAAACCGATACTAGCCAAAATTAACGTCCAGAAGGGGTTGTTTAGGAAGTAAATAGTCTCTAATTTTGTCGCCTCTTTAACGAGAGGGGTCTTTTACCTATTTAATAATTATACAATTGGATATTTTAAGTTACAAAACTCAAGCGGCCAACAAATCGACCATCGAAAAGCAGTGGTATGTGGTTGATGCGGGCGAAGCCCCGTTAGGCCGGGTGTGCAGCGAAGTGGCGCGTATATTACGCGGTAAACACAAAACCAGCTTCACACCTCACGTAGACTGCGGAGACAATGTTATTGTGATCAATGCGGATAACTTGATTCTGACCGGCAAAAAAATGGATCAGAAGCAGTACATCCGACACACCGGTTACCCCGGCGGACAGCGGTTCTCTACTCCTCGCCAGGAGATTCAAAAATCTTCTACTCGTGTCATCGAATCGGCAGTACGCGGCATGTTGCCGAAGAACAAACTGGGGCGAAAGATTTTCAAGAGTTTGTTTGTATATGAAGGCAGCGAGCACCCACACGAGGCGCAGCAGCCTAAGGAGATCAGCTTTACTAAATAACATTGACGAACTATAATTATGGATATAATTAACACTATTGGAAGACGCAAAACTTCAGTAGCTCGCATCTACATGAAATCTGGTAGCGGCGCAGTTACGGTAAATAATAAAGATATTGCTGCGTACTTCCCTTCAGAAATATTGCAAACCATCGTAAAGCAGCCACTTACTTTAATAGAAGAAGTTAGCAATTATGATGTCAGTGTAAATGTCGGTGGAGGTGGCCCTAAAGGGCAAGCTGAAGCTATTCGCCTAGCGGTTTCTCGGGCACTCGTTAAAATAAATGAGGAGCACCGCAGTCCGCTGAAGAAAGAAGGTTTTCTTACTCGCGACCCGCGTATGGTTGAACGTAAGAAGTACGGTCGTCGTAAAGCTCGTCGGGCCTTCCAGTTCAGTAAACGATAATTTCTTCACCACCTTTAACATCGACATTCATGGAAAATATAGAATATAAAGACTTATTGGATGCTGGAGTGCATTTCGGCCACCTTACTCGTAAGTGGAATCCGAAGATTGCTCCCTACGTGTTTATGGAGCGTAACGGCATTCATATTATTGACCTGAACAAAACATTAGCCTCATTAGACGAAGCTTCTCATGCAGTGAAAAATATTGTGCGTTCTGGTCGGAAAATCATGTTCGTGGCTACCAAAAAGCAGGCGCAGGAAGTAGTATCCGAAGAGGCCAAGCGCCTACGGATGCCTTACGTTACAAATCGCTGGCTGGGCGGTATGCTGACCAACTTCTCTACTATTCGTAAGTCGTTACGGAAGCTTTCTTCTATTGACAAAATGATGAAAGAAGAGGCTTACCAAAACCTAGCGAAGCGAGAAAGGTTAATGCTTACTCGCGAAAAAGAAAAGCTGGAGCGCATTCTAGGCGGAATTGCCGATCTATCGCGCCTACCAGCAGCTTTATTTGTCGTAGATATTAAGCGTGAGCACATTGCAATTAAAGAGGCACATAAGCTGAATATTCCGGTTATTGCAATGGTGGATACTAACTCAGACCCTACGCAGGTTGAACATCCAATTCCGGCGAACGATGATGCGTTCAAATCAATATCACTGATCGTTAAGCACGTAGGCAAATCAATAGAAGAAGGATTATTAGAACGTAAGCAGCAGAAGGAAGAAGCCAAGTTGAAGGAAGAGGAAGCTAAGAAGCGCGAAGCTGATGAGAAGCCAGAAGAAGCGAAGAAGGAAGAATCTGCTTCTTAAAAAAACGGTATAAATATTTTTATATACGTTCAGAACATTGATCATAATCAGCTCTTAATGAGCTAGGCTGGTCAATGTTCTTTTCTTTTGCCCTAAATCATGTGTTGTACGGCACATTGAAGTAAATAGTGATATACAACAACGTATTGTTAACTGGGCACTAAGTGCTGTCCATTTTCAACTTTCAATTATCAATTTTTCATTAGTATTAATTATTCACCAGAAATCTATATAACTATGGCAATTACTGCACAAGAAGTGAACAAACTTCGCCAGATGACCGGAGCCGGCATGATGGACTGCAAAAAGGCACTGGTAGAGGCCGACGGCGATTTTGATAAAGCAATTGAAATACTCAGAAAAAAAGGCCAAAAAGTATCGGCCTCTCGCTCCGACCGAGAGACCAGTGAGGGCGTAGTATTTATAAAAACTAGCGAAGACCAAACCAAAGCAGTACTCGTATCTTTAAATTGCGAGACTGACTTTGTAGCGAAAAATGACGAATTTTTAAGTATTGGCGATGGCATCGTTGATTTGGCTTTTCAAGAGAAACCAGCTTCAGCCGAAGAATTAAAAGGGCTAAAGCTCGGCGATTTGACCGTAGCTGAAAAGCTAACCGAACTGGTGGGTAAAATCGGCGAGAAAATTGATATCGGTGCTTACGAAATGATGAGTGGCGAACTCGTAGTTCCCTACATTCACGCCAATAAAAAACTAGGCGTACTGGTAGCATTGGAAAATACCGATGGAAAAGGCGAAGAAGCAGGAAAAGATGTAGCGATGCAGATTGCCGCAATGAGTCCCGTCGCCTTAGACGAGAGCGAAGTAGACCAATCAACCATCGATCGCGAACTGGAAATTGGTCGCGAACAAGCAAAAGCTGAAGGTAAGCCTGAGAATATTTTAGACAAAATTGCCCAAGGTAAACTGAAGAAATTCTTTAAAGATAATACCTTGGTACACCAAGCCTTTGTGAAAGACACCAGCATGAATGTTTCTCAGTATTTAGATAGTGTAAATAAAGGAATGAAGGTGAGCAAATTTAAGCGAGTTTCAGTAAGTGCATAAGCACATCTTCTACTACTTATTTTAGCAATTGGAAGCCCATCCCTACCCGGTTGGGCTTTTTGCTTTCTACAAAGAATAAAATAAAGATTCAGCCCGTTAGGTTCTCAGATAAATTTTTATATTTACTCTCTAGTTTTCCCCGCCCCGGATATGTTCCAGGGTTATTCCGGACTTTTCTCCGGTAGATATACGCAGCATACTGATTTGCAACTTACTTTAAGTACAACTGTCCTATGAAATTTGTTGTCTCCTCTTCTACCCTGCTTAAGCAGCTTTCCGCTATCAACGGTGTAATTGCCTCTAACCCGGTTGTTCCGATTCTGGAAAATTTTTTATGCGAAATTCAGAACGGCACCTTGAAAATAACTGCCTCTGATTTACAAACCACCATTATGACTGAGCTGGCAGTGGATGCTCAGGAGCGGGGTAGCATTGCGGTGCCGGCTAAAATACTTATTGAAACCCTGCGAAACCTTCCCGAACAGCCAGTTACATTTACGATTGATGAAGCTTCTTATAATATAGAAATTCATTCAGAAAACGGGCACTACCGTCTTTCGGGCGAGAATGCTACCGACTTTCCAAAAGTACCAGCGGTAGAAGATGGAAATACAGTAGAAGTACCTGCCGATGTGCTGGCTCACGCCGTAAGTAACACCCTGTTTGCTACCAGTGCCGACGAACTACGACCCGCCATGACGGGAGTATTTATCAACTTAAATGGTCAAGGAAGCACATTTGTAGCCACCGATGGACACCGACTAGTACGTTACCGTCGCACCGATGTCTCGGGTGGCGTAGCCGGAAAATCCTCGATTATTGTGCCGCGAAAAGCGCTGAACCTACTGAAAAGTGTATTACCTTCAGAAAATACCGAAGTTAGTATGCGCTACAATGCCTCTAATGCATTCTTCCAATTTTCAGGAACTGCCGGAGCCAATATTCAGATGGTCTGTCGCTTGATCGATGAGCGGTACCCCGATTACGAAAACGTAATCCCGCAGGACAACCAGAATGAAATGACGATTAATCGTCCGGATTTTTTAAGTTCTCTCAAGCGCATTGCGATTTACGCGAACAAAACCACGCATCAAGTGCGTCTGAAACTGGATGGCAATAAGCTTCATGTCTCAGCTGAAGATCTAGACTTCTCCAACGAAGCCAACGAAACGCTGCCCTGCGACCATCCTGGGGAAGATTTAGAAATTGGATTCAATGCTAAGTTCTTAATTGAAATGCTCAACAACATCGATTCAGAAGAAGTCACTTTTAAGTTTTCTCAACCCAATCGAGCTGGACTAATTGTTCCTAGCGAAAAAGATGAAAACGAAGAAGTGTTGATGCTAGTAATGCCGGTTATGCTGAGTAACTATGTATAAAACGTGTTCAGGTGTTTTGGTGTTCAAGTAACTGCCGTACAGCACGTAGCATTTTGAGTTTTGAACCCTTCCGTTTTAACTCAGAACTTTAAATTCTTATACTAATACTATAACCACAACACCTAAATACACCATTACAACAATCTATGGCAACTACCCCCGACTTAGGAAAACCCGTAGGAGTTACGCTTGATCGTTTTATCAAGCGCGATCAAGATTCTTTCCCGTACGCTACCGGCGAGCTTTCTCAATTGCTGCGTGATATTGGTTTAGCTGCCAAAATACTAAACCGAGAAATCACCCGTTCGGGGCTGCTGGATTTAGAAGGAGCCTTTGGTACTGAAAACGTACAGGGAGAAGCCCAGCAGAAACTGGATGTAGTGGCTAACATCCGATTCAAACGAGCTCTGACTAACGGAGGGCAAGTTTGCGCCCTGGTTAGCGAAGAAGAGCCGGATTTAATCACTATTAATCCGGATGCTAATTACCTGGTAGCGATGGACCCGCTGGACGGCAGTAGTAATATTGACGTAAATGTGTCTGTCGGGACCATATTTTCTATCTATCGGCGCAAAAGTGAAAAGGGTAGTCAAGTGACGAAGGAGGATGTTTTACAACCCGGTAGAGACCAGGTAGCAGCTGGTTATGTACTGTATGGCTCGTCTACCATGCTGGTATACACGACGGGCCGAGGCGTAAATGGATTTACCCATGGTCCTACCATTGGTGAGTTCTTTTTATCTCATCCCAATATTAAATGTATACCCGACGGAACCATCTATTCTATCAACGATGGGTACTGGAATGAGATGACTGACGAATTGCATTCGTTTGTTGAGTATTGCCGAGATCAAAAATTGACGGCTCGCTACGCTGGATCGCTGGTAACAGATGTGCACCGCAACCTCCTGAAAGGTGGTATTTACATTTACCCTGCATTTCCGAAGTATCCCGACGGAAAACTACGACTTATGTACGAAGCTAATGCTCTAGCAATGATTGTGGAGCAAACCGGTGGTAAAGCCAGCGATGGCAAACAACGCATTCTCGATATTCCTCCTAAGGACTTTCACCAGCGAACTCCCCTGTACATCGGCTCTGCCAATTTAGTGGATATGTGTTTGGGAATGATTTCGTAATCGAAAATTGGAATTGACCAGATATAGCAGCTATATTCTTATTGCATTGCGTTCTATATCTCTTTACTTTATTTTCTTTTGCTCATTAGTAACCGCTGGGTTCGCCTCTGAAGTAGACAGCATACCCAGCGTTCGTAAGGTCAAAGACATTCTAATCTACCAGGATAGCCTTTACTACTCTAGTTTTCCTTCTATCGCAAAGTTGCCTGGCGGAGAGTATTTGTTAGCTTTTAGGCGGGCACCTAATCGCCGAATATTCGGTGAATCAGGAAATGATCACGTTGATCCAAATAGTTATTTAGTTACCCTTCGTTCTACCGATGGAGAAAGTTGGCCCAAAGAACCTTCCCTACTGTACGCCCACCCGTTCGGTGGCTCTCAAGATCCCTGTCTGTTGCTTAAACGCGATGGAACCCTACTTTGCACTAGCTACGGTTGGGCTTTTCTGCGCCCTAAAAGGATAGAGCAACTGAATCCAGCCCAACTAAAAGTTACTGATAACGCTGTTTTTCTAGGAGGTTATACGCTCCACTCAAAAGATAATGGCTACACGTGGAGCGAAGCCAATTATCCACCTAGCCCTTCGGTTGAGGTCCGTAGGGATGCATTAGGTCAATCTCTTCCGGCTTATAATCGCGGGGCACTTTGGGAAAGCCAAGCTGGAGTACTATTCTGGGCAGTTGCCGTAGCAGAAGATACTGCTCACCTTTCCAGAACTTCTGCGCATCTACTGACTTCTAACAATGCCGGACAATCCTGGAAATACGCAAGTCCCATTGCCCACGATTCTGTAGTAGCATTCAATGAAACTTCTCTGTACGAAACACCTAACGGCGACTTAGTAGCTTTTTTGCGCACCGCTAATTTAGGTGGACAAGCGGCAATTGCCCGTTCAACCGACGGTGGCAAAAGTTTCAGTGCTTGGCAGAGCATGGGTTTTCAGGGCTATCCCCAGCATGCTCTCCGACTACCCAACAATCAGGTTCTACTCACCTACGGATACCGCACTGAACCTTATGGCATTCGTGCCCGCATTTTAAATGCTGAATGTACTGACTTTGCTACTGCACCAGAAATTATTTTGCGGGAAGACGGAGGAGGTAGCGATTTAGGCTACCCCTGGTCGGTACTGCTAGATGAGAAATACGTGCTGGTCGTTTACTACTTCAATCAGGATAATGGACTGCGTCATATTGCGGGTACTATTCTAGAGATTGAGTGATTGAGCCTCGTTTGTAGCCTCAGTCAGATATCACTATATTAGAGAATACTCCACTGTTGCGATTTTATTTGCATGAAAACACACGGAACAACTTGGTTCTTACTAGCTGCTGTCCTATTTCTATCGGTGGCCTTGTTCAACCAGTGCTCCGAACCTTCTTCGGTTGCTTTACCGCAAACGGTTGATTTCAACTTTCATGTGCGCCCTATTTTAGTCAAGAATTGCTACCTCTGCCATGGCCCTGATTCTAGCAGTCGCGAAGCTGATTTACGGTTAGATATTTTTGAGGCCGCAACTGCTCTAAGAGAAGGTGATCTTTTTGCCATTAAGCCCGGGCATTCCCGCCAGAGTGAAGTCATTCATCGTATCAATAGCAGCGACCCCGATCAAGTGATGCCGCCCCCTGCCAGCAACCTCAGTTTAAGTGAGCGGGAAAAAGCTATTCTGGAGAAGTGGGTCGATCAGGGAGCCGAGTGGAAACCACACTGGGCATTTATTAAACCTACTGAGTCAGAGGTGCCTAAAGTAGAATCCCGAGAAGAAATTGCTAATGAAATTGACGCTTTTGTTATCGCCAAATTGGAAGAACAGCAGCTACCTGTTGCTCCTATCGCCAGTAAGTACACGCAGATCCGCCGCTTGGCCTACGTGCTTACCGGATTACCACCCCACCCTACCGATATTGAAACGTTTGTTAGCGATACCAGCTCCAATGCATACGAAAAGCTAGTAGATCAGTATCTAAACAGTCCACAGTTTGGCGAACGTTGGGCTCGGCATTGGATGGATTTGGCCCGCTACGCTGAAACTAAAGGCCACGAATTTGATTACCCAGTACACGGTGCCTGGCAGTACCGCGATTACCTGATTAGGGCGTTTAATCAAGATATCCCGTACCCACAATTGGTTAAGGAACAATTGGCAGGAGATTTACTGGCATCGCCTCGCTGGGATAAGGAGAGTGGACGGAATGAATCTCAACTGGGTACGCTGTTCCTCACGATGACCGAAGGGAAACACAGTCCAGTAGACTTGGTCATTGATGAGTCGGAGCGGGTTGATAACATGATTGATGTTACTACCAAAACATTCCAGGCACTTACGGTAGCTTGCTCCCGTTGCCACGACCATAAGTTTGACCCTATTCCCACTACTGACTATTACGCGCTCTACGGCATTATGAAGAGCAGCCGGTTCAGTATGACCGATGCTAATCTTACCTTAGAAAAAGTTGAGAACTTAGCCGAGCTAAACAATATTAAACAAGAAATTCGCAAATTAACTGCTCAAGCTTGGCTAGAAGAAACGCCCGTACCAATACAAACCGCTAGTAGACAAGAGCCTACAGTTAATACTAACTCGGGTTACAAAGTATTGGGCGACTTTAGAGATGGCGACTTAGCTGACTGGCAAAGTAGTGGATTAGCGTTCGGACAACAAACTACATTAGGCCAACCACATTTTAACTCCAATAATCAGCAACTCACTCGCCTTTCCGCGGGCTATGCTTCTAGCCGTTTAATCAACACTGGAATTGTAGGCGCACTTCGCTCTCCCAACTTCACTATTACTGAAGATTTCATTACGGTACGAGCGCGGGGTAGTCAATCATCTATTCGGGTAATTATTGATAACTTTCAGCTCATTCAGAATCCGATTTACGGGGAGCTAGACATGAAGGTGGATCAACCTGAATGGCAAAATTATACCGTAGACTTTTCGCCCTGGAAAGGACATACTGCCTACCTAGAAATGGTTCCCGGCTACTTTGAACGCCAACGTTACCAGCTACCCTCGGAGGCTTACCTAGAAGTTGCCTACGCTCAAGCATATAATGATAAACTTCCCCCACCCCCGCTATTAGCAAGTTCACCTAATCAAAACCTACACGCTACCATTGATCGCTGGGTGGAAGGACAAAGTTCGGCCACTGATATTCAGTATCTTAATCAACGCCTGCAACAAAACCCGATTAGATTGCCTTCGGCTGGGATTGATTCTTTATTACAACAGCGAACTAGGTTGTCTCAATCACTCGCTGACTCAGCCTACTTTACCGGAATCACCGAGGGGTTTCAAATTAACAGTCCGGTATTCGTTCGGGGAAACCCGAAAACGCTGAGCAAAGAGCAAGTTCCGCACCGCTTTCTCACTAGCCTTTCCGAAGATGGAATGATTTTTACTTCCGGAGGAAGCGACCGTATGGCACTGGCCAAAGCCATTACAAATCCTGATAACCCACTCACCGCCCGAGTGCTAGTAAATCGTCTCTGGCATCATCTATTTGGACGAGGTATTGTAGAAACCGTCGATAATTTCGGTTTGCAGGGCAAGCTGCCAACGCACCCGGCTCTACTAGACTATCTGGCAGTGAAGTTTCAGCAGCAGAAAGGTTCTATCAAGGATATGATTAAGTATATCGCCATGTCCAATACTTTTCGGCGAGCCGTTGTTACTGATTCTTTAGTAGCAATTCAAGATCCGGAAAATTTTCTTTTATCTGGTTATTCACTACGCCGATTAGAAGCTGAAGCTATTCGCGACGGAATGCTGATGGTTTCGGGAGAATTAGATTCTACCCAGTTTGGGCCATCCATTCCAGTGCACCTCACCGACTTTATGCAAGGGCGTGGGCGACCGCGAGAATCAGGTCCGTTGGATGGCAATGGACGACGAAGTATCTATCTGGAAGTCCGCCGAAACTTCCTCTCACCGATGATGCTCACCTTTGACCGCCCCATTCCGTTCTCTACCTTTGGCAAACGAAACGCGACTAACGTTCCCGCCCAATCGCTAATGCTGATGAATGACTCGCTAGTACTGGAGCAAGCCGAACGTATGGCTGAGCGGGTAGTGGTTCAAACCAATTTGGATATCCAGGAGCGTATTGAAAAGATATACTTGTGGGCCTTTGCTCGCCCCGCTCGGAAAGAGGAAGTAACTCGGGCTGTAGCCTTTCTGAAGCAGCAGGCCGAAATACATCAGACCAAAGACATAAGCACCTCTGTAACGGTTTGGAAAGATTACTGCCACACTATTTTTAACATGAAGGAATTTATCTATCTTATCTGATATGAGTGGTAGCCGACATACTGTCCATCAACCTATGAGCCGCCGACAAATGCTGGGAACCTGTCGCAGTGGTTTTGGTTCATTGGCGTTTGTTAGTTTGTTCGGAGGGCTGGGTGCCGCTTGTCAGAAAGTGGAAAAATTATCGCTCTCTAAAGTAATATCAGGCACAAACCCTCACTACATTCCGAAAGCCAAGCATGTTATCTTTCTGTATATGGATGGTGGTGTCTCTCAGGTAGATTCCTTTGACCCTAAACCTCGTCTGGCGCAGGAGAACGGTGAAGACCCGTACAAAAAGTTTAAGGTAGATAACACCCAGTTTGATAATATTGGTAAAATTCTGAAAAGCCCTTGGGACTTCCAGCAGTACGGCGAATGTGGGATGCCAGTTAGTGCACTATTTCCTCACGTTGCTACCTGCGTAGATGATATTGCGCTAGTGCGATCAATGACTTCAGAATTTCCTGAGCATACCAATGCGAACTACTTCTTGCATACCGGCAGTGGCCTACAAGGTCGCCCCAGCATGGGATCTTGGGTTACGTACGGGCTAGGCAGCGAAAACGATAATCTGCCGGGCTACGTAGTGCTAAACGGTGGTTTGGTACCCCCCGGCGGGCTAGATAATTTCAATAGTGGCTTTCTTCCGGCTTCCTATCAGGCTTCGGTGCTAAAAGGGCAAGCGGTACCGCTGGCGAACATCAAACCGCTGGACGACCCGGCTGTTCAAAACCACAAGCTGGATTACCTAAAGCAGGTAGATCAAAGCTTAATTGGCAAACTTGGGGAAGCCGATGCGGTAGAGTCGGCCATCTCTAATTATGAGTTAGCCTACCGGATGCAAGCCTCAGTACCCGAACTCACCGAGTTTGACTCTGAAACCAAAGCTACTAAGAAGCTGTACGGCTTTGAGTCAGATGATCCGCATACCCAAGGCTATGCAGCGCAATGTTTACTAGCCCGACGGCTGGTAGAGCGGGGCGTTCGCTTTGTAGAGCTAACCTGCCCCAGCGTAAAAGCTGACCGCTGGGATCAGCACAATAATTTGAAAGATGGACACGAACGAAATGCCCACGCGGTAGACCAGCCCATTGCCGGATTATTGAAAGATTTAAAAAGTCGCGGATTGTTGGACGAAACATTGGTGATCTGGACCGGAGAATTCGGTCGTACTCCTTTTGCTCAGGGAACCAATGGTCGGGATCATAACCCTTCAGCCTTTAGTATGTGGATGGCGGGTGCGGGGATTAAGGGGGGAACCATTTTCGGACAGACCGATGAATACGGCTATCGAGTGGTAGAAAACAAAGTAACCATTCACGATTTACACGCCACCATGCTACATCTACTTGGCATTCACCACGAACAGCTCACCTTCCACTTTAGCGGACGCGACATACGCCTCACCGACGTCCACGGTCACGTAATGCACGATGTTCTGGCCTAAGAGAATTCGTTCTACAGAGCTGTCTATATATTACAATTTTCACCTTGCTGTACTTCACTAAATTTTGCAGGTTCTGTGTTCGTATGGTAAAAATAGCTCTTGAATTTATTCACTAGAGTAGCCGAAATTTAAATCTTTGTTTACAAGCTAAAAAGGCAAACAGCCTATTTCAGTGCGGAAACTCTATTTGGTAGATACATGAAGTACACGAAAGGTTGACAACAAGCTATATTTACTTCTTTTCATCAATAGCTGCCAATTTAGTATTTTCCAATTATGACGTATAATTGAGATTATTTAGAAATTTTTTATATTTTTATAGGCTATTAGACAACTTGTGTAAGTATTTTAGCAATTTAATTAATTAGTAAAAATATGGAAGTTAAAACAGCTCGAACCCTACCCTTACCCTGGAGCTATGTTCAAACCAGCCTTAAATTTACATTTAATGATAAACGGAAGCGTGCTGCCTTTTTACTAGTAGCTATGATTCCTTTGGTAGGTAATTTATGGAAGGCAATACCAATTGATATTCCTTTCCGTCACTACGATTATCTGGATGTATTTGTCTTTACGTTTACTACTCAGTTCATATTTGTAATAATTGGGGTAGCCTGGTTCCTCATTGTAGGCCGCAAAGACTTAGGACTTCAGATCTTAGCTTTAACGTTAGTAGCTTACGGGGTTTTTATGTCCTTTAGCACGCTTCCACTTACGGCGTCTACTTCGCTCAGCTTTGATATACTTGTAACAGCCGTTATTACTGCTTTATTGGCAACCTTTCTGTTTTATATACAAAATCATGCAAAGCCCGGTTACGATTATAAAGCGGAGTGCGAAGATATAATTTATGATCTGCACCATAGCCGTTTCCTAGGTTCCATATGCCGCCTTGAAGGTCTGATGCGCATCTCCGATATGAAGGAACCATATAGAGAACACGCCCTCCGAGAGTTGGAAGACTTAAAACAATCAGTAGAATATATTGCTAAAAAGTACGAAGGTCTTCAGTAAAGTTATTCTATCTGTATGCAAATTTAGCGAAGATACTACATACAAGATTATGTAATTCAGGAAATCGGCTATTACATTTTTGCTTGTTCTATCTTTTGTGGATATTGAGTCATATTTGTTAAATACCATACGTTGTATTAATTTTTTAACAAAGTGACATTTTTACTACATAATTAGTAGTCTAGGTAGCAAATAATAATTTTGTCATTAGGGCATATTCAAGTAGTTTTGAGTAAACAAAAACAAAAAGACTGCCTTATGAAAAAGATGAAATCCATCGCCATGATCGCCTGTATTGTTGTATTACCTCTACTTCAAGTATCTTGTCAGTCCGATGATATTGAGCCTCAAGCTATACCCGATAAAGGGCGCCTAAAAACTCCCCCCAGAAAATAACCTATTCCCATAGAATAGCGATTACCAATGGAAACCTCTAGCTAGAAATATTTCTAACTAGAGGAAGCTTAAAAAGCTCTAAAGGATTCTGTCTATTAATAGAATATCCCAAAAATTTAGCTTCATGCGTTATGATGGGGATTCAGAGTTGCCGCTAACGCCAAGCTAAAAACTGTAGGCCGAGCAATTGTAAGTATTAGAAAAGAATTTAGTTGCATCCACCTTTGCAAGTAGCTCATTACTGTATTACAGTTATTCAGAGACAACTTACTAGCCAATCTATCATCGGCTACTATGAGTCTTGCTTTATCTCAAAGCCATTTTCTTGTAGCTGCGCTTCAGTAAGTTCAATGATGTTTACATCTATATCGACCACTTCAAGGGGAGCGTCTAATGAATCAGTTTCTAGCGTGGCAATTTTCTCTAGGGTTTCCAGCCCTTTGAACACTTGACCAAATACGGTATAGTTCCCATCCAACCGAGGGATTCCCTCTTGGTTGTGAACAATATAGAATTGACAGCCCGCGGATAGCTTTTCCGGGTTATTATCTCTTCCCGCTCCCACTGCTCCGTATACATGCTTCAGCTCTTCCTTAAATTCTGGGTCTAACAAATAAGGAGATTCGCTAAACCCCTCGGGGGTATCAGGGCAACCGCCCTGAATGACAAAATCTTCTATGACTCGATTAAAGCTCAAACTATCCCAATAGCCAGTACTCGCTAGCTCTATGAAACTTGATCTATGCACGGGCGTTTCGTCATATAACCAAAGTAACATTTCTCCGTGGGTCGTAACAATCTGCCCAACTTGATAGGTAGCTACTTCCTTTTGCGGGGCGGTACAGGAAGCAACTATCATGATTATTGAGGCTACGAAGGGTTTGGCCATTGTCTTAAAAATTAATCTTATCTGGTGTTAGTCTAAATCAAGAAAATGGCTTAGAACTACTATCTGCTGACTGAATTCTAAACCACTTATAATTAGAGTTTTGGCGAAGTATCTAAATTAAGCAGCAGCTATGGATTTTATCAATATTTCGAAGGTTTCTTCTTTATTGTTACCTATCAACAATTGCATTTCTACGATATTTTCTCCTGCATAATTAGGTACTTCTACTGATTCGCCGTGGTACTTAGCTTCCATCGTATTAAATGGGATAGAAATGGTTTCCCATTCACCATTGCCTTTAGTAGGAAAAGTAAAACCGTAAGAATGACGCCCATTGGGTGTTCTAACTCGGAAGTTGTACTTTTTGCCATCCCCTTTTAAAAGCAATATAAAAGCTACTGATTTTTCAGCGATTACATAAGGATCTTCTTCTACAGTTTGGTGGATTGAGCAAAAACCACCATTATTTTCTAAAGAAACGCGACCAGAAAAATGCGCATAATTTTTAGCTGTAACCTTGAGTTTGCTGTCGGAGCGGCCACCCATAACGACATCATCTTGTACGCGCCATTTGCCTTTACCTTGTTCGGGGAAGCTGTAAAGCACTCTGCTCGAATCAGATTTTGCATTTTCGTGATCAGTACTATAAGAATCAATATTTTTGTTTGGATTGGACATACAAGATATAACTAAGATTGAAAAAATTACTAGCATTCGCATGCAGTTATAAATTCAATTATCTAGTAATTGTTCAATTTCTCTGACAATTTTAAAAGATACATCTTAAACCAGTTCTAGTTACCTCTTCTTCTAATTTTCTTTGGCAACTAATTGCATATCGGAGACTAGCCTCCGTTATTCTTCATAGCCTGAGGCAGAATTTAGCTCGCATAAATAAATTTCGAAGATAGATTGTACGCCATCAGTCATTTACAAATCTTTTGAATGCAGCCAATTCTTCTGCTTCAGAACGATTATCATTCTCACTAAGTAGTTGCCAATTTGCCGAAAAATACCTTGCTATGTATTCATCGGAAATACTAACTAGCCTATTGAGCGAGATTAAATCCTTAACCATCAAATCTTCTGATCACTTATCGAGACTAAGCCTTAGATTTTATCCTATATTTAAGCTCATGAATATTGATTTTTTTCTGTTGGGTGCTGCTCTAATCTTAATGCACGAAATGGATGCCATCCGGTGCCGAGAGTGGCGTATCTTTCCCGGATTATCGCTGCTTAATAACCAGTGGGGTATGATCACCTTTATATTTCTGCATATTCCACTATTCTACTGGATTCTCTGGGAGATTCAGCAAGGAAATCAGAAGTTTATTCGTAGTTTTGATATCTTCCTAGTTGTGCACATGTTTCTTCATTTACTTTTCTTGCTGCACAAGAAAAATGAGTTTGAAGACTGGATTTCCTGGTCTATTATTATCGGAGCAGCTTTATGTGGTGGTCTAGATTTGTTGATGAAATAAAGCAGTTTGTTCTATTTATCGGGAGAATCGATTTACCCAAAACCCAGCTCCCGTGAATCTTCCCGACCGAAGCCCTGCACTTGTAAATGGTCGGTATGCACATGTACCGCAGCAAAAGTGTTTTGGTCGGGGGTATCCACCATTCCTTTGAAGTTGAGGTAGTGAATGCCCTTCTTCTGACCGTAGTTTCCGGCATGGTTGTGCCCGTTGAAATATGCCATAACGTTACCCGATTGCTCCAGGGCTGTGATGACTTCTTCGGCATTCCATAAATTGTGCGGGTCTTCGGGATAGAGAGGATAATGTCCCATTACAATTACTTTTTGGTTGGCCCGTCGGGCTTTTTTTAGCCTTTGCTCTAACCAGCGGAGCTGCTGATTACTTACTCCGGCATTCCAGGGCTTCGCCCAAGATTTACCCTCTTTTTCTAGTTCCTCCATAAGTTTTTCTGCTTGCTGAAAGGCTTCGCTACCCGGTGGATGGGCGTAGGTACTTACTTCGGTACCATTAAGTACGATGAACCGCCAGTTATCATGTACAAAATCGTAATAGCCGGAAGCGGGCAATCCAATCCGCTTGGGAACGTCAGCTAACCACTCCGGTTCTACCGAATAATCGTGATTACCCAATGTACGATAAATCTGGGCTTTCGCTTGCTGGTACTCTTGTAGAATAATCTCAAAACTTGGATAGTCGCGATCAATAAGATCACCCACATCTAAAGTAAAGGCCAAATCTTGCTTATTGAGCATAGTGAGACATTCCTCCAATTTGTCAGTAGATTTACGGTAAAACCGAACTTCGGTAGGGGGGCAATCGCAGTACTGCACATCTGCAATAACTCCAAAAGAAAATATAGGTTCTACTACCATTTTATAATAATTAATGACGAATGAGTAATGATTGATCAAGGTAGCAAATAATGATGAATGAGTGTAGCTTCTTTCTAACAACTTCTACTGATCATCAGTCATTACCTTCGTAGCGTTCTAGTATCTTTTCTACGTTCTGAATACTCTTTTTAGCCCAGTCAATCCGTTTTGCCCTCTTTTCGGCTTCGCTTAACTGCCAGTTGATCTTGGTAGACTGGTGTAAGCGAGCAATAAGTTCATACAGAAGCAAAGCCGCAGCTACTGATACGTTGTAACTTTCGGTAAAGCCAAAAGCGGGGACAGCAATCCGTTGGTCAGCCCGGTCAATCACTTCCTCAGATAAGCCGCGCTTTTCGTGTCCTAAGAAAAATGCTGTTCGTACCTGAATATCAAATGACTGAGGATTTTGTTGAGCGTAATGCGGAGCAGCCGCAGCAATTTGGTAGCCTTGGCTTTTCAGATTGTCTAAACAAGCGGTAACACTATTTGTCAGTGGTGGCTCTGAGTAGTAATGAACGTCTATCCATTTTTCGGCACCCCGCGCCATACCTTGGGCTAACTTAAATTCATTGCCTCGTTCCATAATAGAGATATCCTGGATGCCCAAACAATCGCAGGTGCGGATAATGGCACTGGCGTTGTGTTGCTGATAAATATCCTCCACCGCTACCGTAAAATGGCGCGTTCGCCAACGGAGCACCTCCTCAAACCGCTGCATACGCGATTCTGATAGAAATTTGGATAAGTACTGATAAAGTTTTTGCGATTCATCCATTAGCTAAGGTAGTGCCGCTTGCACTTCTTGCTTCACTTGGTTAAACTTCTCCCGCATCTCTTCTAAAGCTTTTTGCTTGCTTGGGTCGTTTGCCAAGTTATGATGCTCTTCGGGGTCAGAAGCGTGGTGGTATAATTCTTCATTGCTGCCTTCGGTCTCGTCACCCCAACGAGTGTATCGCCATTCACCTCTTTTTAGTGAGGCGGCCGTTCCTTCGTAAGAAATGGTATAGGCATGGTGCTCATCGTCTGATTGATGATTGCTATCCTCCAACCATTCCACCAAGCTTTTTCCTTGCAAAATCGCGGGTTGTTGCGGGGCGTAGCCACTCAAATCCAATAAAGTCGGATACAAGTCAATCAATTCTACGGTAGCTTCACAACTGGTACCACGGTTCTGGTTAAACCGATCGTCCGGGGCCGAAATAATCATCGGAACCCGCACACTTCCCTCCCATAAACTTACCTTCGACCAGCAATCGTGTTCGCCTAAATTATATCCGTGATCAGAAACAAATACAACGATTGTGTTTTCTCGCAAATTTAGTTGATCCAGCGCCGCTAATAATCGCCCAACCTGAGCATCCATAAACCGGACACTAGCCATATACGCCGCAATAGTTTCCTGCTGTTGTCGCTCACTCATTCCCCAGATTTTATCATTCTGCCGGGTTAGTGCTCTTGGTGGAACTTGGTCGAGTCCGGCAACTTCTGGCAACGTAACTTCCTGCCACGGATAAGGCGTGAAGTAGCTTTCAGGGGCAATTAACGGTACGTGCGGTCGTACAAACCCTACTGATAAGAAAAAAGGAGAATCCGGTTTTAGCTTCACCTTATTCTGAGCATCTTCGGCTACTGAAGCTGCCCGACTTTCTAAAATAGCGATAGCCTGGCTGGCTGCTAGATAATCGGTTTGGGTAAAATCTAGCGAATCGGGCACCATCATTTTAGCAAAGTTGCTGCCGTAGTGCAGATCCTTTGGCGATAGTAATTCCAACTCTCCCCGGCTCAGGGTTTCTGGACCCATCACGTTGTATGCGTAATCCCAAGAGTCAGGATCATCGCCCCCAGCACTTCCCTGCTCAATACCCCCCGGTACTCCCATATGAAAAATCTTAGAAACCCGAGCTGTAAAGTAGCCCTGTTCCCGAAAGAACCCTGCCATCGACGGGTGATTGGCTAACTGGGGATTAGCCGCCCGGTAGCTGCCGATTTGATCAACGTTATTCAGGGTTCCGCTAGTTTCCGGATAGAGGCCACTCATTAGCGAAGCCCGAGATGGACCACAAAGAGGAAACTGACAATAGGCCCGATCAAATTTCACTCCCTCGTTAGCCAATCGGCTTAAGTTAGGAGTGTGCTCACTAATACCCATATACGGGCCAATTCGTGTGTTTAAATCGTCAGCAATAATAAATAGAACATTAGGTTTTTGAGAGTAGCCCAATAGGGGCAAAAGAATAAGCGTTAGTGAGGTTAGCTGTAGAGCGAATGTTTTCATCTTCTGTTTTTTGATCCGTTTTTGATATTAATTCCTTATCACTTTCTTAATCAATATTTTATTCTGTATTTTAAATTTTTATAAAATAAAATATCATATTATGATTAATAGGCGGTCTTTTCTTCAGAAATCGGTAGTTGCCGGAGCTACTTTAGGAATAGCTTCTTGTGCTCCGTCGGCCCTTCGTCTGGCTGAAAAGCAACTTAATATACAATATTCCTCTCGATACCTACCCAAACTACGCATCTCGCTAGACCGAGTGGTAAAAGAAACTGTGGGTTTGCGCCCCTACCGCACTATTGGCCCCCGAATAGAAAAAGAGACGTTGGGAAGTAAGACACTAGTGCATAATTACGGTCACGGTGGAAGCGGCTGGTCGCTCTCCTGGGGTTCAGCAGAATTAGCTACTAACTTAGTAGATTCTTCCTGGGCTTCAAAAATATCACTTGTTTCAAGTGCTACTGATGCAATGGTTTTACCCCCGAGTTCAGCCCGAAAAGTGGCTGTTATTGGCTGCGGAGTGATTGGATTGACAACCGCTCGAGCGTTGCAGCGGCGAGGCTACGAAGTAACTATCTACACGAGAGAGATGGCCCCGGATATTACCTCTAGTAAAGCTACCGGAACCTGGTCGCCCGCTCATCGCCTGATTGATTCTAATAAAGTAAATGACAATTTCTTTCAGCAGTTTAAACAAATGCATCAAACTTCTTTCTTGTCGTTTCAAAACTTGTTGGGGCTGGGCAATTTAGTTGTATGGACTGATAGCTACGATGTTCGGCAAGAGGCAGCTTCCCCACCCCACGGTGACCTTCCTACTAACGAAAAGTATTCTTTTATGCAAGTGCTCCCCAAGCCCAAACGCCTCGCTGATAAAGAGCACCCTTTCCGAGCTCCCGTAGTTTACCGGCGAACTTCAATGGTATTTAATATTCCCTCTTTGCTTAAATTGTACACTGATGATTTTCTGCGATTTGGTGGAACGGTAAAAGTTCAGGAATTTAAACGACTGGAGGATTTGGACGCTTTGCCTGAAACCTGCATCGTTAATTGTACAGGTATTGGAGCTAAACGCCTGACGGATGACCCTCATTTGATGCCTATTGCTGGGCAGTTAGCGTTTGTTATTCCGCAGCAAGAAGTAAATTACCGAATAGCTACTCGCGGTGCTTACACCATTAATCGAAAAGATGGTATTGTTGTAGGCGGAACCCATAAAATGGGCAGTTGGGAAACCACACCATCGCGGGAAGATACCGAACGCATGGTGCTGTCAATAAAAGAAGTAGCTGATGAAATGTACACGTAAATGTGTTCAAGTGTTCAAGTGTTCAAGTGTTCAAGTGTTCAAGTGTTCAAGTGTTCAAAATTACATGAATACATGAACACCAGAAAACATAAGTACAGCCAAAACCTAAAACCCAATTTATAAACATGTCCAACCTACGACGATCTTTTCTGAAAAAACTGGCTGGAACCAGCGGTGCGTTATCCTTGACCCCACTAGTTACTCACTTACGGGCAGAAGAACTCTCTGAATCACTACTTCAGCTCAATCAGCTATCTGCTGAAGAAGTAGCTTCGGATGAAGACCTATGGCGAGGTATACAGCAAGCGTATACTGTTTCGCCCAATATTATTAATTTGAACAACGGCGGAGTCAGTCCACAACCCAAAGTTGTGCAAGATGCCGTTGATCGTTACTACCATCTTTCCAACGAAGCCCCATCCTATTACATGTGGCGTATTCTGGATCAGGGGCGGGAATCTTTACGTATGAAGCTGGCCGATGTAGCCGGATGCTCACCCGAAGAAGTCGCGATCAACCGTAATGCCACTGAGGCCCTGGATACTATTATCTTTGGGCTCGATTTGAAAGAGGGCGACGAAGTAATACTGAGCAAGTACGATTATCCTAACATGATTAATGCCTATAAGCAACGAGCAAAACGAGATGGCATTACTCTAAACTGGATTACACTGGATATTGGCATGGAAGACGAAGAATCCATCGTTAACCGTTATCTGGAAGCGATTACTCCTAAAACCAAACTGATTCATATTACTCAATTAGTGAACTGGTCGGGGCAGATTGTGCCTCCCAAGAAGATTTGTGCGGAAGCCCGAAAGAGAGGCATTCGCACGGTAGTTGACGGAGCACACGCTTTTGCCCATGTTGATTCTAATATTCCAGAACTAGGTTGTGACTACTACGGCACCAGCTTACATAAATGGTTGTGCGCCCCTTTTGGTACGGGCATGATCTACGTGAAGAAAGAAAAAATCGCTGATCTCTGGCCACTTATCCCCGATCATGCACCCGAACGCGACGATATCCGTAAGTTTGAAAGTCTGGGAACTCGTTCGTTTGCCCCCGAACAAGCTATTGGTCAGGCCATCGATTTTCATAATGCAATTGGGGCCGAGCGAAAGCGAGCTCGCCTACATTATCTCAAACGCTACTGGGTAGACCAAGTAAAAGATCACCCTAACATTCGGATTAATTCTCCGCTTTCTTCCGAGTTTTCCGGGGCACTATGCAACGTAGGTATTGAAGGAATGGACGCGGTTGACGTAAACAACCGATTATTCAAAGAATATAAAATCCACGCCAGCCCTGTAAAATGGGAGGCGTTGAACGGAGTACGAATTACCCCGCACGTGTACACTAAAATTAAAGACTTAGATCGGTTGGTTGCCGCGCTATTAGCTTTCGCCAACGAACAACCTAAACAAACCATGCGATAGCAATTAGCCAGTTTGGCGCACTTTTGGCATATACTTACTCAACAAATTCCAACTATGCTATGAAAGTCGCTTACTACTTACTGTTCACCATGCTGGTAGCCCTTTCGGTACAGTGCTCATCCAGCAAAAAACTACTGGAGAGAGGCAACTACTACGAGGCTGTGCTAAAGGCTACCGATAAACTGCGTAGAAGCCCCAGAAATAATAAAGCTCAGGCTGCCCTGCGTCAGGCGTATCCATTAGCAGTAGAACAGCTATTGAGCGATATTAATCAGGCTAAGCACACTAATGATGACTTTCAGTGGAGCGTGGCCGCGGATAATTACCGGCAGTTAAATGGGATGTACGATGCCATTAGATCATCACCTTCCGCCCGTGAAATAATTTCTCGCCCACAGTCTTTTCATCAGCAATACGGACAAGTAAAAAACAAAGCAGCGGCGGAGCAGTATCAGGCTGGAGAACAGGCTATGCGGGAAAATACGATTGAAAGCGCCCGACAAGCTTATTTTCACTACCAGCAGGCCCAGGATTATGTGGCTCGCTACAAAAATGTTACCCAAAAACTAGCGGAGGCTCAGGATGCCGGAACATTAAAAATATTGGTAGAACCACGCTCGGTGCCCTCTCGCTACTACCAAGTGAGTGCTGATTTCTTTTACGACCAAGTGAGTGATTTCCTGCGTAATTATGAGCGAAGAAATCAATTCATTGCTTTTTACGATGCTCGAAAAGCTCAACGTCAGCAATTAGATTATCCTGACCATGTACTTCGTCTGCAATTTGAAGATTTTGTAGTTGGCCAGTCTCATACCCATCAGAAGGAAGAAACGGTTACCAGGGATAGTGTGAAGGTCGGTGAGGTTGAAGTAGCGGCTCAACGTCCTAAAAAACGTACCGTGTCCCGAGATATTGAGACACTCAGCTCAACAAGTCGTACGGTGAAGAAGCCAGTGTACGGAAGTGTAAATGCCAAACTGATTACTACCCGCGCTGAAATTTCTTCACGTGGTATTTTAGGGGTGAGTATCGTGGAGGGAAATAGTAATCGCAGCCTGTTGCGAGACGAGTTGCAGGGTGAGCACCTATGGTTTGCCGAGTGGGCTCGCTATCAGGGTGATGAGCGAGCACTAAGCGAGGATCAGTTGGCTTTATGCAATTTGCCAGAATCAGCACCCCCACCTCCTCAACAATTATTT
>NZ_JBARYM010000031.1:0-2230 GCF_049647865.1 Tunicatimonas sp.
ATATTATTGTTGCCAAAAATGCGGTGCGCGATCTGAATCAATTGAACCAATACTTTGACTACGAACAATTAATTATCGACGGTTCTAATTCCTACTACACTACCAAAAGTCTTACAAAGCAAGCTGAGAAAAAACATATCAACTATCACTCAGTTCCGGTACAGGGCGCATTAACTATCAACTTATCACCTTGAGCCAAACGGAACCTTCAATTTTCTTTTCCAATCAATATCTGTACACTTTACCGGAGAATCACCGCTTTCCGATTGACAAATATATCTTGGTAAAAGAGCAACTGCTATACCAGGGAATCATTCAGGAAGAGCAACTTGTTGACCCAGAACTCTGCACTGAAAAAGATATTTTACGAGTGCATAAGGCTGAGTATTGGCAAGCCATTAAAACCTGCACGTTACCACCACGCATGGTGCGCCGAATTGGATTACCCAATACGGAAGTTTCGGTAAAGCGGGCCCAAAGTAGCGTAGCCGGAACCATCGCGGCGGCTGAAACTGCTTTAAAAATTGGGATCGGCGTGAACTTAGCGGGAGGAACCCACCATGCGTACCCTGACCGAGGTGAAGGATTTAGCACACTTAATGATATTGCGATTGCTAGCCGAAGGTTGTTAGCTAATCAGTTGGTGAAGCGAATTCTCATCATCGATTTGGATGTACACCAGGGGAATGGGAACGCAGTAATTTTTCAGGGCGAACCATCGGTTTTTACTTTCAGTATGCACGGGAAAGATAATTATCCGCTCAAAAAAGAGCAGTCTGATTGGGATATTGCGCTACCCACCGGAACGGAAGACGATGAATATTTGGGTATTCTAAAAGAAGCTTTGCCAAAGTTGATAGAACGCCAGCAGCCTCAAATTGTCTTCTATCAGTCGGGAGTAGATGTATTAGCTACCGATAAACTAGGGAAATTAGCACTGAGTAAAGCCGGCTGCCGTCAACGCGATAAACTGGTATTTGAACACTGTTTCCGAAGCAACATTCCGGTAGTAACTACCATGGGCGGGGGCTACTCCGAACGCATGGCTGATATTGTGGATGCCCACTGCAATACGATTCACGCCGGATTAGTCATTTATACAGATTTTTAAATTTCAGAATTTAAAGTCACAAGACTGCTTTACTTACTAAAGTAAATCTTCTTTGATTAGCAATTGTCGGGCACTTCCTCTTATTTAGTCTATTCCTACCCCCTTTGAATTAAAAGAATTACGTAGGCTACGTAACAGAGTAGAAATAACCCACCGCCTACTCTACTAACTACCTGGTTTTTTCCTAAACTTACCAAGAGAATAAGTAAGGTACTGGTAGAAATAATGGCTAAAATGTCAAAGTTGCTTAGTACGTTGAACGGCAGGGGATGGATTACCGAACTAATACCGAGTACCCACAGTAGATTGAAAATGTTAGAGCCTACTGCATTGCCTACCGCAATATCGGTGTTACGCTGCTTAGCAGCCACTACTGAGGTGACCAACTCCGGCAAAGAGGTGCCGATAGCCACGACGGTAAGCCCGATAAAACTTTCGCTCATACCCAACTGAGTAGCAATAAAGGTTGCCCCATCAACCGTCCACTTCCCGCCTAAGAATAAAGAAAATATCCCCAATAGTACAAGTCCGCCCGATCTCCATAGAGCAGTTGGCTTAGAGTGGATTTCTTCGGTCTGCTGCTTCTCTTCCTTAGCCACCCTAAAAATGTAGAGCATAAAGAGCGCAAAGAAAGATAGTAAGATACATCCATCGGCCCGACTGATAATAAGCCCATCGTACCGATCAAATAGGGCAGCATTAGCTAAAAAACCCACCAGTAGAGCCGCTAGTAGTGAGAAGGGAATCTCTGACATTACCGTGTTTCGCTTAATCGGTAGAGGATAAATAAGAGCGGCCACCCCTAAAATTAGCAGAATATTAGCAACGTTGCTACCAAAAACATTTCCAACGGCTAGTCCTGAGTTTCCGTTAAAACTCGCCAAAATGCTCACGATCAGTTCGGGCATAGAGGTGCCTACTGAGACAATTGTCAATCCGATAATCATATCTGACACTCGGAATCTTCGTGCAATGGCGGTAGCCCCGGTAACCAGCCAGTCAGCCCCTTTAATAAGCAACACGAAGCTTAAAGCAAAAAGAATGTACGTAAGCATTATTTTTTTGAAATGTATGCTAGTGTCTACTGCGTATGACCAAATAGGTTGAGGAAGAGTAGAT
>NZ_JBARYM010000032.1:0-2261 GCF_049647865.1 Tunicatimonas sp.
CCTCGGTACCGGAAGTAATGGATATTGAAGATGAGCCGGAATACATTCACCAGATGTACGGCACTGAACCGGGCAAAGCTTCTTTTGCTAACAACTGTTTGCTGGCTCGCCGTTTGGTTGAGCAAGGGGTGCGGTTTGTTCAGCTTTACGATTGGGGCTGGGATACACACGGTACCGATAAGAGTACTGCTTTGGAAGCCGGATTTAAGGATAAATGCCGTCAGGTTGATCAACCGATGACCGCTCTGCTTAAAGATTTAAAACAACGCGGATTATTGGAAGAAACCTTAATTGTGTGGGGCGGAGAATTTGGCCGCACACCCATGCAAGAAAACCGGAACGGCAAAATTATGCCCTTTATGGGTCGGGATCATCATACCGAGGAATTTTCTATGTGGATGGCTGGTGGTGGGCTGAAGGGTGGGTACACGCACGGTGAAACCGATGAAATCGGCTATTACGCGATTAAAGATCGCGCGCATATTCACGATTTACAGGCTACCATGTTGCATTTGTTAGGTATGGATCATGAAAAACTTACCTATCATTTTCAGGGGCGGGATTTCCGTCTGACTGACGTGCACGGTAAAGTAATTCGTAAGATTCTAGCCTAGTATTAGAAATACGCTGATTCTTTTGAGCATGTACCACACCATTTGGCATAAAGCCGACAGCGGGCAATAGCAGCAGCTACACCCGCTAGCTTTACAGAACGAAAAACCGCTAACCGCAGAATAGAAGATCAAAAAGAGGTACACCTAAGCACTCATGACCATCAAGTTATTCGCATTGGCAAACTCCTGCTGTTGTTTATAAAGCTGAAACATTAATCGATCATCCGATATTTCAATATCGTCAAACGTTAACGCGCTACCCTGCTTGATGTCTCTTTTCAATACTACATTATCCGCCAATCCAATAGGCAATAAGTTTTCTTGCTGAATAATCTTAGTATTTTCACACTCACCATAGCAAGTATACCCTCCAATCCCGTCTAAAGTTTCACCGGTTCGAAGATCCCGTTTGGCAGTTGCGACTACCTCAACTACCGGTGCGCCGACAGGCACCATAACTGGGTCATTAAAATGAGCCACGCGGGCACTTGAGTTGGGAATTTCCAGATTGCAGAGATGGTAGGGAGTATAAAAACTGTACAGTGGTCCCTCGCCCATCTTCAAATATTTTAGATAATCCTTAATCATAGGGTCATCTGTAGTACCAAAAACGTAGACACCAGGGCTGGGTTTAGGTCCAATAATATAGTCTACAATACCTCCAGATTCTAGCAGTTGGTCTATATCGTAAAACGAAGTAAGGTGATCAATATGTTCTTTAGAACGGTGAGCACTCATTCCTCGCCGTGTTACGCCCATTCCGGTAGAGTTAGCTACATTGGCTTGCTCGAAATTTACTTTAGTACCATCCGTAAAACTAGTAATCATGTTTACGCTGTTATTCACCTTTTTGGCGTAGGCAGCCATATCAGATGGGTTTTTATGCACATCTAGAAACCCTTTGATGTTTCCGCAAACCAAAGGAGTAAGCCCTAATCCTTTCACGAAGCGGTACTTGTTCATAATCACGCCGGGCTGGTCTCCGTCGCTTTGACTGTAGATAACCCCAGCTTGGTCGGCGTAATGTTTGAGAATGGGGCCTAAGGTAGCATCTAACTCAGGATTAAATAGAAGTATTGGCTTTTTGTATTCAATAGCAGTCAGCACTACCTGGGCGGCATAGTTGATCGTTCCTGTTACTTCAACAATAATGTCAATCTTAGTTGAAGCACAGAGAATTTCGGGATCTTGACATACGGAATATTTTCCGAGTTCAACGTTAAGGTCAACTGACTCAGCATCAGTAACTGTGCTAACATGCTGTATTCCGGCTTGGTTATAGCATCGTGAAGCTTTAGAGAGTGTCCGATTGGCAATAGCCGCTACCCGCATACCAGGAATGTAATGTTCTATCTGGTTTACCAAGCCTGACGAAATGAAGCCAGCACCGACCAAACCTACCTGTAATAAATTACCCTGTTCTTCTCTTTTTTGTAAAGCTGTATCTACTAACACCATATTAATAATCCAAAATTTTGTTTAATTATTTACAAATATAGTTAAATAAAAATTTATTTATCAATGTTATTGACCCTTTAAATACTATTTAGTCTAATAAATGTTAATAAAATATAGGTTAATCCCCCTTATTTAACAGCTAAATCAACCAATAATTAGTTGATTGTTAGCAACTTGTAAATATAAATG
>NZ_JBARYM010000033.1:0-20079 GCF_049647865.1 Tunicatimonas sp.
AGGTTGTGCTGCGTTAGATACATCTGAAGTTTTCATACAAGATGCTCGAGACTTCCCAGTAGCCGGAATAAATGTAGACATCATTAGTCAAACTTCCTGCGAGGCAAACAACCAAAACGGGGGCTTACGAGGTGATGTAAATGGCAATACTACCGATTACATATTTACTTGGCATCAACTTGTGGGAGGGGTGAAAGTGCCAGTTACGGACAATAATCCCGACGCAGTAGTTAATGGGTTTACTGTAGATAGTATTGGAGTTGGCACATATATTCTGGAGGTAGAAAATACCGAAACCGGCTGTGCTGACGAAAAGCAAGTGTATTTACCGGATAATATTATTAGAGGCTCGGAAATTCGGCTCAATTTAGCCAGCACCGCCGCTACTCGCTGCGACTTTCCGGACGGAGTAGCTGAAGTTACGTCCATTGACCTTTCAGAAGACGATGGTGCTACCTTTACTCTGACCGGTAACGTAGCCGATTACACCTACCAATGGTATTTGGGCGACGATACTACAACCCCAGTGCCCGGCACAAACCCTACGGCTACAGCTTCGCGTTTGGAGAACGTTGCACCCGGGATGTACACTGTTGAAGCCACCAACATTAATTCCACTTGTGTTTCAATTGCCTACACCGTAGAAGTTGGCAACACAACGCAGAATAACCTGAACTTCACTTTTAACCCTACTACCCAAGCTGATTGTGTCAACCCGGATGGAGCTTTAACAGTCAGTAGTATTACCGGCGGAACCGGACCATTCTTATACCAGTGGTACCGAGGGGGCGATGATACCTACCCTATAACTGGGGCTACTACTAATACTATCAGTAGTATTCGCTCGGATAGGTATATGATTCGGATTACCGATCAGGCGACCGGCTGTTTCAAGGATTCAGTTTATGTGCTGGCACCTGATGCAAGTATTACTCCCGTACCACCGGCAACGTTAACTACCCCTCCTACTCCATCTACTACTTGCGATCCGGCCAGCTACAACGGCGAGATACAGGCTGAGGTAGATGCTTCGGTTCGGGCTTTACCCAATTTCAATACTCATAACGACGATGACTTCTTCTACTACTGGTTCGAAGGGGAAAATGTAGAGTATATTGACCCTAGCGCCAGTCCACTAGATGATTTAACAAACCTTGATATCATGACGGCTACGCCTACTCAGGCTAGCAATCAATCTACCATCAGTGGATTAGCTCCCGGTTTCTACACCGTGATTGTGGTTGATGCCTTTGACTTTAATAGGAGCTTGGGTCCGCTCGGTTGTCGCTCCGATCCGCGTACATTTGAGGTAGTAGCGGAAGCTCAGTCGCCGTTGGCTGATGTGACAATTGCTCCCGACACTTATTGTAGTAGTGACAACGGGCAGATCGACGTAACTCTTGAAAAAAGAGCCACCGATGGCACTGCTTTTACCGGCTATACTTTGATTAATCCTACCTTCAACGCTAATCCGTTCACTCCAACTTCTTCTTCTAGCAACGTAGGTAGCCAAACCCAATTTGTGATTCAACAACTGGCCGCTGGCGACTATGCTTTTACCTTCCGAGATAATACAACAACTTGCGATACTACGATATTTGTTGAAGTGAGTGACCTGTCGGTAGCCCCTGTTTTGGAGCACGACAATATGCAGATAAACAGCCATCAGACAACTTGTACTCCGGCGGATGGCGAACTGGAAGTTGTTGCTTCGGCATCAACAGGCATCACCAATTTGGCTGATTATTCTTTTTACTGGCACGATAATCCGGTAACGGCATCAGCTGATATTACAGTTACTCCCAACACTGGCGCAGTGCTAACTGGGTTAGATAGCGGGCGCTACTACGTCTACGCTATTGATAATACCACAGGCTGTTTCTCTGGTCCACTGATGGGGGAAATTCTTTATCAGGTTACTGAAACTCAAGTGGAGATTACCCAAAACGTTTCTAACGTTGACTGCTCGGGCTCAAACGAAGGAATACTTTCAGTGCAGGCATTTGAATTAGCTTCGGATGCAACAATTTCTACTCCAGCTGGTGGCTATATCTTTAATTGGTACGATGATAGCAACGTTAATATTCACACCGATAATGGCGTGTTGACTAGTACGGTGAACAGTTTGGCTACGGGTGCCTATCGGGTAGAAGTAAGAAATAATGACTTAGATTGCGAAACGGTAATTGCCCGAGACACTATCCGTTTTGAGCCGATTTATCCGGAATTTACCGCAGCTAGTGCTAGCAAAAGAAATGTGTATACCTGCGACGGCGACGGGGAAATCACGATTACTGAAGTACTAGAAGATGGTACAATCATTCAATCTACCAATGCTGCTTTTGCTAATTATACATTTATATGGCACTTAGGCAGCACTAGCAGTACTCCACTACCTGGTACTACAAACGTACAAACTGACTTATCAGTAGGAACTTACTACGTAAGAATAAGAAATAACGATACCGGAAGCTGCCTGTCTGAAGATTTCTTACAAGTAGTGCTAACCGACTCTATTCAATACCCAGTAATTTATCCACAGTCTATTACCGATTTTATCAGTTGCACCGGAATAAATGAAGGGGCGATTGATATTCGGGTAGAAGAGCTAGACGGATCAATTGCCAGCGATTATGATTTTGTTTGGGAATTTGCTGATGGCTCACCTCTTCCAGGAACTGAGATAATTACTCCGGTGGGAGTTAATTCTGAAATAATTAGTAACCTGGAAGCAGGTAGTTATCAGGTTACCGTCACCAACAATGATACCGGCTGTCCGCAGACCGCTACGTTTGAGGTGGGTACGCAAACGGCTCTTCCCATTCTAACTGTGAACAAACTTGCGGATCTAACGAATTGCGAACCAGCTAACGGAGTAGCCGAAGTAAATGATCTTACTTTTCGGGGAGCAGTTCTTCCTTACGGAGGTTACCAATTTATTTGGTCAGATGATAACTTTACTACCGAACTATCAGCGGGAACGTACGGACTTGACGCTGATAGCTTGGCGGCTGATAGCTTACCGGCCGGAACTTACCTCGTGAAGGCAGTTGGTCCGGGTTGTGAGTCACTCCCCGTTCAAGTTGTTGTTGAAGACTCTACTTCTAATCTGGTGGTCGTACTAGACAACATTGCTGATCCAATTATAGCTTGTGATCCTACAGATGATCCTGAAGGATTCATTGAAGTTGAAGTGAGGAATAGTACTGATATTATTACCCGTTGGTACGAAGGAGCCGTAATTAGTAACCCCTCCGATAGCTTAATAGGATTTAGTAACCTGCTAGAAGTAGAAGATTTAATTCCGGGAACGTATACAATTTGGATACAGGATACCCTGACTGGCTGCTCGACTACCCGAAGTTATACTATCGACGGGATTGCAATGCCACTTATTATCAGTGCTTCTTCTTCTCCTTTTAGTAGCTGTATTCTTCCGAACGGGCAGGCAGCGGCTAATGTAAACGGAGGCAGTGGTAATTTTGCATACCGATGGTTTGATAGTGAAGGTAATGCTCTCGCTGTTCCTGATGATCGTAATTTAGTTACCGAATTGGAAAGTGGTACTTACCGAGTACAAGTAAGCGATCAGAGTGAACCGGAGTGTGAACCAGTTGAAGCCATCGTTACAGTAGATGACCTCCGAGGCAACGATATAGCAGTAGAGGTTACTAGCGAGTTCAACATGACCAACTGTGATGAAGGAAATCCAAACGGACAATTATCGGCTTCTGTAGCGAGCAACCCTTCCCGGTATGAATTTTTCTGGTACGAAGGCGACGATGTTACTGATAATCCTATTGCTCAAGGCTCCACTGCGGCTGAGCTTTCTCCTAACACCTACTCAGTGGTTGTTAGAGATAGAATTACTGGCTGCTTAAGCGACCCTGTTTCAGGAACAATTATCGCTGAAAACACTGATTTTCGCTTGCCAACGCCTGATACTGAGATGCTTCTAGCCGTTACCAACTGCGTAAATCCTAACGGTTCCGCTAGGGCTGTATTGGATAGTACCGCACTAGACTCTACGGCTGTTTATGAATACACATGGTACAACGAAGATGGAGATGAAGTATTCCGTAGTACAAATACCAATATAGTTACTGGTCTGACCGCAGAAGAATATTCAGTTTCGGTAGTGAATCTGGTGACAGGATGCTCTTCTGATCCGGCGACGGTTGACATTTCAGAAGAAATTCGGGTTCCCGATTTTGAAATCGTAAGTACCCCATCTACCTGCTTTGAAGCGAGCGGAACCATCACCGTCCAGTTTAACGAAAATGTGAAAGTAGTCGATATCGAATGGCTAACTCCAAATGGCTACGTCAATGGATTCTTTTTAACAAACCAGCCACCTGGGGTTTACGAAGCTACTATCATTGATGACAATGGCTGCACGTTTACCCAAACTGCTGAAATTGAAAGTACAATTTATGCTTTCAATGGAATTTCCCCCAATGGAGACGGCAATAACGATACATTCATCATTAGTTGCATTGAGAATTTTGAGAACAACATTGTTCGAATCTACAATCGAGCTGGGGCAATTGTTTATGAAAATCTTAACTACGATAATGAAACCTCATATTTTGAAGGAACTGGGAACCGTGGTCTCTACATTGGCGGTGAAAAACTTCCCGATGGCACCTACTTTTACATCATTGATAAGAACAATGGCGATGAGCCAGAATCAGGGTATTTAGAATTAATTAGGTAACCTATTTCACTAGCTTGTCACACGTTGATGAGTCGATGAATATTATTTATGAATAGAAATACTTTACATACTTTATTTTTCATTCTTTTGATTGGGTTAATGGCACTACCCGGGGCAACACACGCTCAGCAGCGCCCTATATTCTCGCAATATATGTTCAATGGATTGGTGCTTAATCCGGCTTATGCTGGTAATCAAAAGCAGTGGGTAATTAGTATGGTGCACCGCGATCAGTGGGTAAATGTAGAAGGAGCTCCCAAAACCAATAGTCTAATTACGCATACCGCACTGGAAAACCGCCCGGTAGGATTAGGATTAATAATATCTAACGATAGAATAGGCATTCATGATGATTACAGCATGTTTGCTAGTTACTCTTACAAACTAAAACTAGCTGTCGGAACGTTATCATTAGGCTTGCAAGCGGGGGGCAATTACACGCAGTCTAACTTTGAATTGTTGCGTCGGTTTCACTTAAACGACCCTACATTAACTGGCACGGTAACCCGCTTTAGTCCCAATTTCGGAACCGGTGCTTTTTACAGTAACAGCACTACTTATGCGGGAATTTCCGTTCCTTACTTGCTGAATAATAAAGTATATAATAGTGCCGATGTAATTAGCCAGGCTACTGAACGAAGGTACTATTTCCTTACAGGTGGACACGTATTTTCTCCTAGTCCATCTGTTAAACTTAAGCCTTCCACGCTCATCCGATACCAAGAAGGGCAACCACTAGGAATGGACTTAAATATGAACGTTTTTCTCCAAGATGTCATTAATCTGGGCGGCTCGTACCGTAGTGGAGATTCAATGATTATTCTTATGGAGATTATCTTAAACCGTAGTTTCAGTTTTGGCTATACGTACGATCACACGATATCGCGAATTCGTAACTATACCGATGGCACGCACGAATTTATGCTAAGTTATCGGCTTAATATCGGTGAAAGTAAATGTCACAGTTATTTTTAAGCATCAGCTAACAAGCTGCCTTGCCTCAATAATGTCTGATTACGCTTCGGCCCTAGAGAGACCAGATTAATAGGAACTTTCACAAAGCTTTCAATAAACTCGATATAGCGATGAAAAGACGCAGGTAGATCCGAAATATTATCGGCAGCATTCAGATCAAAATCCCAGCACTCCATTGTTCGGTAGATCGGCTTCACTTCCTCTTCCCTCAAATCATACGGAATATAGTCAATTTCACTTCCATCCGACAGTTGGTAATGGGTACACACTTTTATTTCGTCCATACCATTTAGCACATCCGCTTTCATCATAAAGAGCTGCGTTACCCCATTTAGCTTTACGGCATAATTTAGAGCTGGTAGATCTAGCCAGCCACACCGGCGAGGGCGGCCCGTAGTCGCTCCAAACTCAGAACCCTTTTTTCGTAGCTCTTCCCCTAGCGAGTCATGAAGTTCAGTAGGAAATGGGCCAGAACCAACTCGGGTACAATATGCTTTAAAAATTCCGAATACTTCGCCAATATGGCGAGGGGCAATGCCTAATCCGGTGCAAGCTCCGGCTGCCGTAGTAGTAGAGCTAGTTACGAAGGGGTAACTACCGAAGTCAATATCCAACAGGGCACCTTGCGCCCCTTCCGCCAGAATAGGAATCTGTTGATCTAACTGATCATGCAAATATATTTCGCTATCAATTAGCTTCAATGTTTTAAGAAAACCTACTGCTTGCCGAAAGTCTTGCTCCAAAGGTGCTAGATCGTAAGAATAGTTGTAGGAAGCCAATTTCTTTTTGTGTTCATCTACCCGAACTTGGTAAAGTTCGGCAAAATCATTTCGCAGAACATCGCCAACCCGCATTCCCAAACGACCAATTTTATCTTGGTAAGTAGGTCCAATGCCTTTCAAAGTTGACCCAATCTTTTTGTCCCCTTTCGCTTGTTCGTAAGCGGCATCAAGCAATCGATGGGTTGGTAAAATAAGTTGGGCCTTTTTAGAAACGTAGAGGTTTCGCGTAGGATCAACTCCTTTGTTCTGTAGCTCTACAATCTCTTTTTGCAAGATTACCGGATCAAGCACCACTCCGTTGCCAATAACATTCTTAGCATCAGGACGAAAAACACCCGATGGAATTTGGTGAAGTACGTGCTTGGTTTGGTCAAATTCTAGGGTATGACCAGCATTAGGCCCACCTTGAAAGCGAGCAATTACGTTATATTTAGGTGCTAGGTAATCTACAATTTTACCTTTTCCTTCGTCCCCCCACTGGAGTCCTAGCAGCACATCGACACTCATATTGTATTAGTTGATAGTTGAAAATGTAGCGTTAATAATAAATAGAGATGGAAAAAGTCACTGTTGACCAGCGATTAATGAAATAGCAAAAAACTTAATTTGATTTTTCTACGCCTGACAGAGGCTCAGCCGGACGTTTTTCGCAATTCTCCTTATTGCAGCTTCCGTACAGAATTAGCGAATGATGATCTACTTCGTAACCTAACAGTTCACCCACCATTTTTTGAATATTGTAAATGCGAGGATCACAAAACTCCAGTACTTGACTGCAATCCGTGCAAATTAAATGATCATGTTGCTTGTAACCGTAGTTTTTTTCGTACTGAGCGAGATTCTTTCCAAACTGATGCTTGCTCACTAAATCGCATTCTACCAGAATATCTAAAGTGTTGTACACGGTTGCTCGACTTACTCTGAAGCCTTTATTCTTCATGTTGATGTAAAGCGATTCTACATCAAAATGGCCACTTCTTGAGTAGATTTCTTCCAGAATAGCGAATCGTTCGGGAGTTTTACGATACCCTTTCTGCTCTAAGTAGGCAATAAAAGTGTTTTTAACTTTTGAAAATACTTCGGGGTTTAATGCCATAACTAATCTCTAAACTGCAAAGATATAATTTTCGGTCGTAGTGCCACAACAGAAATGAAAATAGCCATTATAAAGAAACGTTTCGAGTCACTTTCTCTACACCCGCTATTCGCTCCAGTCGCTTAATCAACTTGTCGAGATGACGACGATCGTGTACGTACAACATGATGTTTCCTTCAAAGATTCCTTCATCGGTATCCATCTGAAAAGAGCGCATGTTCACTTTCAGTTCAGAAGAAATAATATCGCTAATATCACTAATCAAGCCTACTCGATCGGTTCCATTGATCCGCAAACTAGAAAGAAAGGCCGACTCTTTCTTCTGGGTCCATTCCGCCTGCACAATACGATAGCCGTAGTTTGACATTAACTCGGGAGCATTAGAACAGTTGGTGCGGTGAATTTTAATCCCCTCGTTTACCGTAACAAAGCCAAACACATTATCGCCCGGAATGGGGTTACAGCATTTGGCTAATTTGTAATCAATAATGTCTTGATCTTCACCAATTAGCAGAATGGCCTGATCTTCGCCTTTTATTTGGGAGACCGTCTTCTTGAAAGTTTTAGCATCGTTAATCTGCCCACTTGCTTTCGCTTTGTCCCGTTCCGTATCCTCTTTAAATCGCTTCAGCGAAGTGCTAGGAATAACCCCCTCCCCTACCTGATAGTATAATTCTAACGGAGTTTTCACATTAAAATAGTCAGTCATCTGTTCAATTACCTGACTACTCAACTCCATTTTCATTTGTCGCAGTTTGCGCTTGACAATCTCTTTACCTTCAGCAGCCTCAGCCTTCTTCTCTTCTTTTAGTATCTCTTTAATTTTGCCTTTGGCTTTAGAACTTATTGCGAAGCGTAACCAGCCTTCGTTAGGCTTCTGCTTATTAGAGGTAATAATCTCAATTTGATCGCCGTTTTGGAGAATATAGTTAATGGGTACTAGTTTCTGATTCACCTTAGCTCCCAGACAATGGGCACCTACCTCGGTATGAATATCAAAAGCAAAATCGAGAGCTGTAGCTCCTCCCGGCAATGTCCGTAGCTCGCCTTTGGGAGTGAACACAAATACTTCTTCATTAAAGAGATTGGACCGAAAATCATCGACAAACTCAATAGCCGAAGCAGCATTTTCACTTTTAGCTTGCTCCAGAATAGTACGTACCTGCGCAATCCATTCTTCTAATCCCGACTGACGGCTAGCGGTTGGTTTATCTTTGTATTTCCAATGCGCGGCATAGCCTTTCTCGGCAATTTCGTCCATCCGCCGAGTACGAATTTGTACCTCAACCCATTGCCCACTGGGACTCATCACTGTGGTATGCAACGACTCGTAACCATTGGATTTGGGAGTGCTGATCCAATCGCGTAAACGTTCCGGGTTTGGATTATAAAAATCAGTTATAACTGAGTAGGCTTTCCAACAAGCAGCTTTTTCATCTTCAATAGGCACATCCAGTATGATGCGAACGGCAAACAGATCATATACTTCTTGAAATGGAATTTTTTTGGTATTCATCTTATTCCAGATGGAATAAATAGACTTGGGCCGACCTAGCACTACGAACTGTTCTTTGCTAAAATGTTGACGCCCGAAAGTAGTTTCAATAGGCTCGATAAACTTGCGAATAAATCGGCGACGCGCATCTTTACTACTGCTAATTGCTTTAGCAATATCACGATAAACCCCGGGTTGCGTATACTTTAGGTATAAATCTTCTAACTCAGATTTAATTGCGTACAGCCCTAGCCGGTGCGCCAGCGGAGCATAGAGGTAGATAGTTTCAGAGGAAATCTTCAATTGCTTGTCTTGCGGCATACTATCGAGTGTCCGCATGTTGTGCAGACGGTCAGCCAGCTTAATTAAAATTACTCGAACATCGTCGGAGAGCGTAAGCAACATTTTACGGAAATTCTCTGCCTGCTGAGAAGTTCCATACTCGAATACTCCTGCTATTTTAGTAAGACCATCAATAATTCGGGAAATCTTAGGGCCAAATTCCCGCTCAATATCTTCTAGTTCTACGTGAGTATCTTCCACCACATCGTGCAGTAGTGCGGCAACGATTGAGGTGGTGCCTAACCCAATTTCTCGAACAGATATTTCAGCTACTGAAAGTGGGTGGTAAATATAGGGCTCCCCTGATTTTCGACGCATATCTCGGTGGGCCTCTACGGAAAGATTAAATGCACGCTTAATCTGTTTAGCATCATCGCCATTCAGGTAAGGCTTAGCTAAACGTAACAGACGACGATATCGTCGAAGAATTTCTTTCTTTTCTTCTTCTTCGTTAATAGCCTGCATGATACTCCTATTAGAAGGTTTCTGTAGGTAAAGATAATGAACCTACTCACAAATAATAATATTAGTTATGTGGGTTTGATAATCCGTAATATTGATCTAGTTAATAGGGCAATCGAATTCAAATCGAGCTGAGTACTTGTTAAGATGCTGCGCTATGGTCAACACTAAAGTTTTGCATAAGACACAAGCTGTATAGTCCCAAATGGTGTATAACGCTCAGATGTGTTAGCACGTTAACGTAGAGTTTAAAGCGAAACGCTTTTGCCAGATTTATTTCGGTGGCCGGCATCTTGGGTGCGAGACCCCAGATTCGTAGAGCTTTATCCTAACCACAGTGGCGCGGGGAAATGTCCTTAGGATAGAATATTATAACACCTAGTGCTTCGTCAAGCCTAAAAGTTCGGGTAATCCAGGGTGAAATTTGGCCTATCTATTTGTTGCAGAAAATTCGCGTAGCTACGGCTATGCTCATTTTTTGCGCCTCTGTCTAGGACAAATTTCACGACTGCCTGAACCCAAATTTTAAACATTGACAAAGCACTAGGCTATATTTCCCCACGGACTTAAAACTATTGAGTTTTCAGTTACTACTGAGCTAAAATATGTGATTATAGTGGTGCTGGAAAAGGTTAAAAAGTCTCGATCCAACGCTACAACCATATAGAATATAGCCCTGATAATGCTCTTTTTTAATTTTAGCGATATTGTTCTTTCTTATCCGTATAAACAACAAATGTGAATTCCGGTGAGATTAATGTTTCACTCTCAGGAAATGATCTGGCGTACATATTTACATCAAATGACCCTTTAATAGCATATACCGTGTTATACACCACGAGTGAAACTGGGGTCAAATCCAAGTCTTGAGTTCCTCTTTCGATGTTATCAAGTGTCAACTTAGTTATTTCGTTGATTTCAAAATAATTTCCCTCATTTTCAGCGGACCCAAATTCTTTAAAGTTATTTATGCCCTCAACGGGGTCATAAGAAAGAAATCTAAAGTGGCGGATATTTGTACCATTTGACGGCCTGATTAATAGCGGCCCAGTAAAATTGACCTCATGATCTACTATTAAGTGCTCACCTTTCTGGAATATCTTCAGTAACTCTCGTTCGGATAGGGAATAATCATACGGAAAATTTGATGAAACTTCATTATCTAAACTGTCAATCAAAAAAGATTTAAAGAATGTCAATTGTAAATAAGAAGTTGCCCCGGTAAATTCTACTCTGTAATCTACTATAACAGAATCAGGATTGGTATCTTCATAGGAATCTTGATAATGGATCCAAGAGAGTTCATTAGAGTTCTGATAATTATACGAAACAGTTGTATCACCAGAATTTAGGAAAATTTGAGGTTCAATTGAAAGCTTAGGACTTTCTTCGGTTAGTTCATCCGTATCATCACATGCTGCTATTGTTTGCAGTAAAATGGCAAGTAAAAAGTATCGTTTCATTCTAATATTGTTTAAAAATAATTGAGCATAACGAGTTTGTGTATGGTTTCGTTGTGTGTTTAAGCAATTATTATTAGCGAGTACAAACCAAATAGAAAATCCTAGCGAATATCCGTAAGCAGGCGAGAATTAGTAATGAATCAGACACTGTGTCCTAAGTAGTTCATTATCATTAGTGATGTGAAATTATCAACTAAGTTCTTCTGATTTGGTAATGTTTCATTAATTTTGTAAAAGTTCGGATTAGATTTCAAGCTTTATTTTGTCAGGGTAGAGGATCGCAAATTGGGCCAATATCTTTTGCCAATGTCTTACCGGCATTGACCACTTTTTGCTGATATGCTCTACAGCCAAGAAGACGGCTTTTTGCACGGCATCATCACTGGGAAAGACGGTTTTGCCCTTCGTATATTTGCGGATTACCCGGTTGAGGTTTTCAATGATGTTAGTTGTATAGACCATCTTCCTGATCTCAGCGGGAAACTCGTAGAAGACACTGAGGCGTTCCCAGTTGCTAGTCCAACTTCGGAAGACATGAGGGTACTTTTCGCTCCATTTCTCTTCTACTTCTAGCAAGGCTTCTTCGCCTGCCTGCTTGTTGGTAGCCGTATAGATTTTCTTCAAATCCTGGGCGAAGTCTTTACGCTCCCCCCAAGCTACGTGCTTCAGTGAGTTGCGTACCTGATGGACAATACAGAGTTGCGTGAGGCAATCGGGAAAGACCGCTTGGATAGCCTCTGAGAAACCCACTAAGTTGTCCATGCAGCCGATGAAAACACGCTCAACGCCTCGTTGCTTTAGATCATCCAGTACCTTCATCCAGAAAGAAGCACTCTCGGTCAAGTCCAGCCACATGCCTAGCACCTCTTTGTGCCCTAGCATGTTCAAACCAATGACTAGATAAATCACTTTGGTCTTATACTGGCTACCTTCCTTAACCCGGAAGCGAATGCCATCCAGCCAGAGTACCAGATATAATGCATCCAGTGGACGTGTCTGCCATTCCTTAACTGTATCCAGTACCCGGTCGGTAATCCGGGATACCTGAGCGGCCGAAAAAGTAACCGCGCAGCGGCCGCCCCATAGATGTCTTCCATTTGCGTGGCGATATCTCTAGTACTCATCCCATTGGCATAGAAGCTCAACGCGCGATCTTCTAGATCGGCCATCACAGAATGACGCTTAGGAACCACCTGTGGGGTAAAACTGCTCTGCCGATCTTGAGGTACCGAAACATTTAGGGTGCCTAGCTTACTTCTAACTTGCTTGGACTTCTTGCCATTGCGGTAATTGCCTTTCTTATCAGTCTGCCGATCATGAGGGGCGTAACCGAGATGCCCTTCCATTTCCCCTTCCAGCATCTGCTCAATGACGGCTTTGTACATATCACCGAAGTAGGCTGATACGTCCTCTTCACTCTTAAACTGGGAGATAAACTCAGCACTAAACTTCTTTTCTTCTTTTGGTTTCATAACAGTAAGTGGTTTGTTTAAATTTAACAATTTCCACTTTTACATACTTACTGAAACGTTACCTATATCCGAAGCGTAAACGCACTACACTGCCTAAATATATCAGTAAGGGTGAAGTAAAACGTATGTTTGAGGTTACTAAAAATCTTATACATCAGTGCATTCTGAAATTGCTCTACGGAGCTGGGTTAAGGCTTTAAGAGTTACTGGCACTCCAAATAGTAGATATAAATTCTGAGCATCTGCTTATTCACGTAAGAAATGCAATAGGACGAAAAGATAGAAATGTGATGCTTCCTAAAAATTTGCTAGAAACATTGCGAGAATATTTTAAACAGTATCGTCCCAAGACGTACCTGTTTGAGGGGCAGCGTAAAGCGCAGTTTTCAGCCATAAGTGTACAGAATATAGTGAAGCAAGTAGCCCAAAAAGCGGGAGTTACCCGTCCGGTAACACCTCATATTTTAAGACATAGTCGCTTCGGCTACGCGCCCCGGGCGATCCGATTTGCTACTCATTTAGTAGAGGGAGGTACTGATATTCGTTATGTGCAAGAACTACTCGGACACAGTTCTATTAGAACTACCGAGATCTACACCCACATTACGGATGTAGCCAAAACGAAAATTAAAAGCCCATTAGATACTTTATGACTACTGGTTCAAATTTGGGTTAGATTTTTTTATTTGATCCGTAAAGACTCTTTTTATTAGCAGTTCACACCTAGCCACATTACTAGGCAAATCTTTTACTATTAGCCTGTTGAGTAAAAAAGAGCAACCCATAGTTGAGTTGCTCTTTCGTGTTTATTGATATATGTGAGGCAGTGATTACATCATGCCACCCATGCCGCCGGGCATTCCGCCGCCCATTGGAGGACCAGCTGGCTCATCTTCCGGCTCATCAGCAATAACGCACTCGGTAGTCAATAGAAGACCCGCAATAGAAGCGGCGTTCTCTAAGGCCAGACGCGTTACTTTAGTAGGGTCAATGACTCCCGCCTGAACTAGGTTTTCGTATTCATCCGTGCGAGCGTTGAAACCGTAGTCGCCTTCCCCTTCTCGTACTTTTTGAATTACAACTGAACCTTCTTGTCCAGCATTCTCTACAATCACACGAAGCGGTGATTCTAAAGCTAAGCGAACAATGTTGATACCAGTCTCTTGGTCTTTATTCTCAGTAGTAATGTTCTCTAGTGAAGAGATGGCGCGCACTAAAGCAACTCCACCACCGGCAACAACGCCTTCTTCAACGGCAGCACGGGTTGCGTGCAGGGCATCATCAACGCGGTCTTTCTTCTCTTTCATTTCTACTTCAGTAGCCGCTCCAATGTACAGAATGGCAACTCCACCCGAAAGCTTCGCTAAGCGCTCTTGTAGCTTCTCGCGGTCGTAGTCAGAAGTAGTAGACTCAATCTGCGATTTGATCTGTCCCACCCGAGCAGTAATCTGATCTTTCTCACCGGCACCGTTTACGATGGTCGTGTTATCTTTATCGATATTGATTTTCTCTGCCGTACCTAAGTAGTCTAACGTAGCGTTCTCTAGTTTGTAACCGCGCTCTTCCGAGATTACGGTACCACCAGTTAAGATCGCAATATCTTCTAGCATCGCTTTACGACGGTCGCCAAAACCAGGTGCCTTAACGGCCGCAATTTTCAGTGAACCTCGAATTTTATTTACTACTAATGTAGCTAGAGCTTCGCCTTCTACATCTTCCGCAATAATCAAAAGAGGCTTGCCAGTCTGCGCTACACCTTCCAATACCGGAAGTAATTCTTTCATCGCTGATACTTTTTTGTCGTAAATCAGGATGTAAGGATTTTCCAGCTCAGCTTCCATTCTCTCCGTATTAGTCACGAAGTAAGGAGAAAGATAACCTCGGTCAAACTGCATACCTTCCACTAGTTTCACCTCAGTTTCAGTACCTTTGGCTTCTTCTACAGTGATTACTCCGTCTTTACCAACTTTTTCCATCGCGTTAGCGATCATCTGGCCGATTTCGCTATCATTGTTGGCGGAAATAGAAGCTACTTGCGTAATTTCATTGGAGCTATCAATGGTTTTAGACTGATTGTGTAGTGCTTTCACTACTGCATCAACTGCTTTCTCAATGCCTCGCTTCAAATCCATTGGATTAGCACCAGCGGCTACGTTTTTAATTCCGTGGGCGAAGATTGCCTGAGCAAGTACAGTAGCAGTAGTAGTACCATCACCAGCACTGTCAGCTGTTTTGGAAGCAACTTCTTTTACTAGCTGCGCTCCCATGTTCTCAATGGCATCTTTCAGTTCGATTTCTTTCGCTACTGAAACACCATCTTTGGTTACAGTAGGAGCACCAAATTTTTTATCAATTACTACATTACGTCCCTTAGGTCCTAAGGTAACTTTTACCGCATTGGCAAGGGTATCTACCCCTTTTTTTACCTTATCGCGGGCTTTTGTGTCAAAATATATTTCTTTAGCCATGATTCAAATGTTTTTAAATTTTCAGGTTCAGTTGATTAATTATACTATTGCGAAGATATCAGACTCCCGCATCATTAGATAGTCTTTTCCTTCTACCGTAATTTCAGTTCCAGCGTACTTTCCATAAAGCACTTGGTCGCCTACTTTTACAGTAAGAGGCTCATCTTTCTTTCCGTTGCCAATCGCAACGATTGATCCCTTCTGAGGTTTTTCTTTGGCAGTATCGGGAATAATGATACCAGAGGCAGTTTTTTCTTCAGCCGCCGCAGGCTCAACTAGAACGCGGTCAGCTAATGGTGTGATGTTCACTTGTGACATGTTTTTAAACTGTTTTGATTAGATTTAACTGTGTTAATCGTTAAGTCACTAAGCAGCGACTCATTATGTATAATACAGTTCTTATGCCAAGCGTTTTAATGGTATGTTTAGCCGACTATCCCTGCCAAAATTGCAGACTTACTACTTTTATTACGTGTGTCAGAAAAAGCTGTCACTGACAAAGTTGCACGTTTGTTTGGTTAACTCTGAATCTTTATCTTTTGTCGCAGAAACAAACCACAAATTTATGGATACCCTTCATCAGGATTGGCTGACTCGCGGTCTGGTAGATCTCGAGTACAAAAAGTATGTACTATTAGCGTATATGCAAAAGGTAAAAAGTCGATTTACCGACCGGGAGTTATACCCATTTATGTCTGACCTGGTATTTCATTACAATAATTTAATTGCGCTGCAAAAGAACAAGCAGTTGATCTACGAGAATTTTCCTAAGGAAGTATCAAGAGCCGATTTTGAACAGCTAAAGATTCACTATCGTAAAATGATCCAGGATAGTGATTTGATGAATACATTAGAAGAAATTGTCAACTTTTCTCTTCCTCATTTTAAGGAGCGAGTAGAAGAGGGGGCGGAGATTTACGAAGATATTGCCCAGAGCATCAGCATTGAATCGGTGGGGATTGTGCCACTTTATAAAAATGAGGGATACCTGTTACTTTCAACTCACACGCAGGGGGCGGTTTACATTTATAATTATAAAATTACGATTTCTTATCAGGCTGAAGAAGCTTACCGGACTATTCGGACCCAACAGGTAGATGAAGTTAGTTGGAGCATAAGCAATTCATTTGAACAAATTAAAAGAAACCTAATTATCTCTAATCAGGAACTGCCCAATCCGGCTACCTATTTGGCTATTTCTCAAGAAACCTATCCGCTAAAGGCCACCCTTCTCCCCATTGCTAAACGAATGCTCGTTCAGCACATTGGACAAGCAGCGTAACTAATGATGAATGAGAATTGATTTACGAATAATGGAATGGACACATCCACCATCAGTCATTAATCATTATTCATCAACTGAGTCGGGTTCGGTAAGACCTTCTAGGTCTGAGTCAGTATTTTCCCCAGTGGCAGGAACATCGGTTCCTAAAGTGGGAGGGGCAATTCGGTCTTGGGCACTCTCGATATTAGGGCTGGTAAAACCTGCTTCCGAGGTTTGATTATCAAGCAGGAAGCTAGAAGACAAAGCTAGTATCATGAGAGTAATGGCTAAGGCCCAAGTAGCTTTTTCCAGAAAATCGGCGGTGCGCTTTACCCCGATCATTTGCGTAGAAGAACCTGATCCGCCAAACTGGCTGGATAGTCCGCCACCTTTAGAGTTCTGAGCGAGCACTACAAGAACCAAAAGTACGGCAACAATGATAGTGAGGGTAATAACAAATGTAAACATCTATATTTCGTTTAGCTTTTCTATTTTTTCCGCAAAGTACGCCTTTTTATCAGGGAATTTCAACATTAACTGCTGATAGATTTTAATCGCTTTCCCCTTCTTGCCCTGTTTCAGCATAATTTCGGCCAAGTTTTCGGTGACTAACTCACCATCGTACGTAGCACTTCTCTCTGATAAATCCGAGGCTTCGGCTACATTATCCGGTGAGTTTGGGCGAAGGCGACCTACGTTATTGGTATCAGAATTCACAAATTTGTTAATTAGTTCATTTTGCTTCTGCTGATGAATGCCCAAACGTTCGGATGAAACGGGTTCTATGCCGTGCAAATAATCGATTAACAAAGGAGACTGAGCAGAAACTTCGGTATGATAGCTTTCTGAAGCTACTTTAGTTTCGTCCGCTATTTTTTTTTTATCCGCTTCTTCCCGCTGAGCTTCTTCCTTCGCCTGCCGAAGCTTCCGAAGATTTTCTTCTAATTCCTGATACACAATTTCTTCCTCCTCATCGTGGTTGGCCACTCCTGCATTTTCTGCCACTTGTTCTGAATTATTTGTATCGGAATCAACTTTTTGAGCGGCATTCGGCTCGAAGCTGTCTACTTCAGGTTCATCCGAACTGGATTCGTCCGAACCGAATTTATCTGAAATGGATTCGTCCGAACTCGGTTCATGCAAACTAGGTTTTTCCGAAACTTCTATTGTTTCTGTTGTAGAATCCATAACAACCATTTCTTCTGAACTAGATTCTTCCGAAGCAGGTTCATCCAAACTGGGTTCATCCAAACCGGGTTCATCCAAACGGGGTTCATCCAAGCTAGTTTCTTCTGAAGCCTCTATGGTTTCTGTAACTGATGTTGAATTGGCTGTACTTGGTTCTTCTATCGGACGGCTGTTCTCACCTACTTCCGTTTCCGTTGTATTCAGAATGTCTTCAGGTGATTCAGCCTCTACCGGTTGCCAATCAATACGAATATTTTCATAGAATACTTTTCGCAAGTATCGTCGATCGGGAGCATAAATGGCAGCTCCCCCCAAACTTTCGTAAGCATCGGGGGCCTGCTGATCGTGCTTGGCTTTGGCGAGCAGCGTGCGGGCTAGCTGGAAATAAGGATACTCAGCAATAGCTTTTTCTAACGTATCTTGATCATCAAGCGAAATATCTTTTGGATTAGATAGTATCCGCAGTAATTTATCAGGTAGAACTTCCATAATGTTGGTTAGCTATAAAACAACGTACAATTAGCAGTGGACAATGAACAATTGAAAATGCAAAGTCTCAAGAAGTAATAAACAATATCCAATTAACTTAATAATTGAGCCATTTGGTCATCGTATTACATTTTACCAATTTGCAACGGTTGCCGTAAATATATCGAAAATAATTTGTTCGGTAATTTCGGAAATCAGATCATCTTCTACTGAAGAAGGATCACGATCGGAACTGAAATCAGCAAAAAAGGTAAAGCTTTTATTTTCAAAATTAAACTCATCATTGTATGTATTTACATACGAAGCACTTACAGTAATGTTTAAGCGGACCAAACCGGCTACATCGGCTACATCATTACTGCCAGAAGCTCGAGGAGCTACGGGAACAAATTCGTAACGAGTGATAGCGCCTTCCAGCAGTAGATCCCCATTCTCCTGTACTAAAGCCAGATTGGTATTTGCCTGATAGTAATCTCTGATCTCTTCGGTAAATACTTGGCTCATGTTAGGAGGGCCATTTCCAGCATCGTTGTAAAAATTATCAATAGAAATAGTCTTTACTTCAGGCCCAAGGGATGCTCCCGTAAACGAGTAAACTCCACAACCTGATAGGCTCATGATTAGTAGCAGACAGATAACAATAGTCCACGGTAAATGGTAGAAGGTAAAGGGTAGAAGGTTAGGAGTTGAGACTAAATAGCTTTTTATGCTTGGTATAGGATGACTATAGACTCTCAACCATGAACCCTTAACCCTTAACCGTAAACCATCCTCTTTATTATTCGTCAATTTCATATTGCTTAATCTTACGGTAGAGCGTTCGCTCCGAAATTCCTAGGTCTTGAGCCGCGTATTTCCGCTTTTGCCCGTGCCGTTTTAGTGCCTTTCTAATCATTTCCCGCTCTTTATTTTCTAATGAAAGATCATCTTCTTCCTCCGACTCTGGTGAAATATCCTCAATATTAGAATAATCTACTACCGACTCTTCGCTTTTGCTCTTGGTTCCATTCTTAATTAGCAGGCTTGGAGCTACTGAATCTTCAAACTCTCGCTTAAATTGATCGGAGGTAATTGGCTGATCACCGAACCCCGGATATTTATCAGCCCTTCGCAAGTCGCTATGTACACCATTAAATAAATCTTGATGTTCTCTTATAACGCGAGAATCAAAGTTTTCGTCTTGCAACATGCGTAACACTAATTTCTTTAGCTCAGTAAGATCGTGCCGCATTTCAAACAGCACTTTGTACAGTAAATCTCGCTCGCTAAAATTCTCTCTTCCTGATTCTTGCCGATAGAGGGCAGGTAGTGATGATTGGGTTGGAGGCAAAAATTGTCTTAAAATATTAGCATCAATCTCTCGCTCTTCTGTTAGCAGCGACATACGTTCCACAAAGTTTTTCAGTTCCCGAATATTACCCGGAAAACGATACTCCAGCATTACAGCTTTAGCATCAGGCTGGAGTTGAATAGGCTTAGTACGGTTTCGCTCGGCAAAATCAGTAGCAAATTTGCGAAAGAGCAACACAGTGTCGTCGCCCCTCTCCCGTAGCGGCGGCACATAAATCGGAACCGAATTAAGCCGATAGTATAAATCTTCTCGGAATTTACCGTTCTGCACCGCCTCCAGTAGATTTACGTTAGTAGCTGCTACCACCCGCACGTCGGTTTTCTGCACTTTGGACGACCCCACTCGAATAAACTCACCGTATTCCAACACTCGTAATAAGCGCGACTGGGTTCCTAATGGCATCTCTCCGATCTCATCTAAAAAAATGGTCCCCTTGTTGGTTTCTTCAAAGTAACCTTTGCGATTATCTTGTGCCCCGGTAAATGCTCCTTTTTCGTGTCCGAACAGTTCAGAAT
>NZ_JBARYM010000034.1:0-12619 GCF_049647865.1 Tunicatimonas sp.
GTCTTTGGCTACCTCGACAGTTTGGGTTTTAGAGAGGAGGATCTCGAGGATGGAAGACCGAAGTCGGAAGTCAGAAAATGGAAGTTAAAAGTAATTATGTATTATTGCAGGATTTAAGTTTGAAAAGTTAATTATCTGGCAAAAAGCAATGGGTTTCGGTGAAGATATGCATGAACTAACCAGAAGATTTCCTAAAGAAGAAATGTATAATCTTTCTTCTCAGATTAGAAGGGCAACAGACTCAGTAGCGTTGAATAGGCCAGTCTAATCCAGAGTTTAAAAAATTTATCGGCTACGCAATTCGTTCTCTGGCGGAAGTGGTTACATGCTTACATAAAGCAAAAAACAGAAGATATATTTCTAACGAAAGATTTGAAAGTCTATATAATATCGTTTATAACCTCATAAATATGCTGGTAGCCTTCAGAGATAAAATTAAATGAAAGAAAACGTTATGAAACTTACTAAAGTCATATTATGGACTTCCGACTTCTGTCTCAATAGGAAGCCGCTCTATACTTCCGTCTTCAAACCACTAAAGAATTTATGAAAACCAACCTATTCAATGTTTCTGAAAAAATTGTAGTTATTACTGGCGGAGCCGGCGTATTAGGCGGTAAGATGGCAACTATGCTGTTAGAGAATCAAGCTAAGGTGATTATTCTTGATCTGAATCAGGAAGCCATCGACAGTAAACTAGAAGAACTTCATAGCATCTCCAAAAATGCGGCTGGCTACCCCTGCGATGTAACTTCTCAGACGAAGCTAGAAGGTGTTAAGCAGAAGATACTTGATGAGTGGGGGAGAATTGATGTACTAATTAATGCTGCTGGTGGAAATATGCCGGGAGCTACGGTAGCCCCTGACCAGACTGTTTTTGACGTATCCATTGAAGCGTTACAGAAAGTATTAGATTTAAACTTAATTGGTTCGGTTTTACCCACGTTGGTCTTAGGAAAAGTGATGGCCGACCAGAAGTCAGGCAGTGTTATTAATATTTCTTCTATGGCGGCTACTCATTCTATTACGAGAGTGCTGGGCTATTCTCTGGCTAAGGCCGGTATCGATATTTTCACTAAGTGGATGGCCGCCGAAATGTCGCTAAAGTTTGGCGATGGTATTCGGGTTAATGCGATTGCACCAGGTTTCTTCATTGGGGAACAAAACCGGAGATTACTAACCAATGAAGATGGCTCTTTAACGGACCGAGGAAATACTATCATTCAGAATACTCCGATGCAACGGTTTGGTGAAGCGGAAGAACTCAATGGGGCCATACTCTACCTGTCGAGTGAAGCTTCTAAGTTTGTAACTGGAACAATAATCCCTATTGACGGTGGCTTTAGTTCATTTAGTGGAGTATGATGAGTCCGTCTAGTCATTTTTTGTACCCAACCTGGCGTTGGTTTGGCCCACAGGATTCGGTAACCCTAGCCGAAATTAAGCAGACTGGCGCGCAGGGAATTGTGACCGCTCTTCATCACATTCCCTGCGGCGAGGTATGGTCAGTAGAAGAAATTCAACTACACCGACGAGTCCTTAAAGCAGCTGGCTTTAACTGGTCAGTAGTAGAAAGTGTGAATATTCACGAAAGTATTAAGATGGGTACGCCCGAGCGAGACAAAAACATTGAGCGGTATCAACAGACTCTGCGTAATCTTGCCGCATGTGACATCCACTTGGTTTGCTATAATTTTATGCCAGTGCTCGACTGGACGCGCACTCAATTAGCATATCCGGTAGAAGATGGCTCATTTGCTCTTCGCTATAACCCACAAGCTTTAGCTGCCTTCGAGTTATTTATTTTAAAGCGTAAAGGGGCGGAAGAACAATATTCTCCAAAGCAGCAATCTGAGGCTGAAGCTTACTTTTCGTCTATGGCTGACGAAGAAAAAAATACACTTCAACAAACAATCTTAGCGGGATTACCGGGTACCGATGAAGTATTTACTCCAGCGCAATTTAACGATTTTCTGGAGCGTTACCGGCAGGTCGATGCTCCGCAATTACATAAAAACCTCGTTTATTTTTTAGAGCAAATTATTCCAGTAGCCGAAAGAGTGGGCATCAAAATGGCGATTCACCCAGATGATCCACCCTTCCCGATTTTAGGATTACCTCGGGTAGTGAGCACGGAAGCCGATCTACAGTTTATTATGGACAGCGTGCCTTCATCTAGTAATGGTATCACTTTCTGTACCGGATCATTGGGTGGTAGAATGGATAATGATTTGCCCGGCATGATTGAACGGTTAGGCAGTCATATTCACTTTCTTCATCTTCGTAATGTGCAACACAATAGTGATGGCAGCTTTCACGAAGCTAATCATTTGGAAGGAAGCACCGATATGAGTGCGGTGATGGAAGCTGTTATCCGTGAGCAGCAAAGGAGAGTAGAAAATGGAAGAGAAGATATAGCTATTCCGATGCGACCGGATCATGGGCATCAATTCTTGTTTGATGATAATCGAACTTTTTATCCGGGTTATTCAGGCGTAGGACGAATGCGCGGGCTAGCTGAGCTCCGTGGGTTGGAACTTGGTATTCGTCGGATGCTGAAATAATGCATAGCAGGTTTATTTTACTTATTTTACTTATCGTAGAATAAGCCTATATTAGGTGTAATTGTATAGATTTAAGCCTTAGGTGAATTTTTTATAGCCAACCTTTGTTCTAAAAGCATGATAAGAATACCCGATAAACGCAAATCTCAGATTACTAAAGAAATCTTAAAGCAGTACAAAAAGTCGCATCCTGGAGTTTTCTCTTTAACTTATTTTGATCCTACTGAGCTAAATGATTTCGTTGTTCAACGTGGAACTGATGTAATGGTAGACAAAAAAGGAATTGAAAGCTTTCTTCAAGCATTTCGTTAGAATAGTTTTTACATTATATATTCTGCTATACTTCAGATTGTATCAATTTGTTCTTTTAGTTTGGACGGCTAGCTGGTTTATTATTCTCTGAATAAATTTCTTCTCGTTAAATAGAAGAGTTTATAGTTTTAATCTTATAATTTCAGACGTTATGGAATTAAAGTTATGTTAAATCTAATTACTTATCTTTACTGAACTATGGGGATGAATTGGTATAGAATGAATAACATATCCGGGTAGTCCTAGATAATAGCTTTAAAACGTGTTCATTATATTATGTAAGCTATTCACTAGATTAATTCCCATAAGGCAACTACACCAGTATAGGATATAATACAGGCAAACAAAAATGCTGTAACTAGCCCTACGTTCATTTTCCATCCAGCAACCTGACTTCCCATTAGATCTTTTTGATTAATTAGGTACATAATTCCACCTATCACTAGGGGAAGTACAAAAACGCTCGCTACTTGGGTAGCGATTTGAGCTGCTATCGGATTAGCTCCCAAAATGGGTATACTAAGTCCAATTACACTGGCGATGCCCGTCAGTATTTTAAACCGAGTTGAATTTGTGTCTAGCTCACCGTGCTGATAATCGGCAACTAGGAGTGGTGCTACCATCATTATTGGAAAGATGGAAGACAAACCCGCGCTGAGAGCTCCTACCATAAACAGCACTACTGCAAATCGTCCCGCTACTGGCTCCAAGGTATAAACCATATCCAGTACTTTTTCTATGGTTTTACCTTCGTAGTACAAAGCACCAGTAGCAGCGGCCATGATAGCCAAGTTAATTGAAAACATGATAATCGCTGAAGTTAGGGCATCACGCGACTGCTCTTTAATATTTTGTTGATTCCAGCCTTTACCTTTCATTAATAATGGACGAACGACAAAAGTAGGGGCTGCCATCGTTGTTCCTACAAATGCCGCTACTAATAACTTACCACCTGCTACATCTGGAACTATCGGAACTAATCCACTCAAGATATCGGACGGAGGAGGAAATACCACAAACATAGAAACAAGAAACGATACTCCCATCAGGGTAACGAAAACAACTAGTACCTTTTCAAAAAATGAGTATTGACCCACCCACAGTAGCGAATACATAGTTAAAATCAGAAAGATGGCAATACCCAATACGGCCCAATAGTTCTCCGCAGGTAGGTTGGGCTGAAATAACAGAATTGTTTCATAAATAGCATTAGCACTGAGCCCTAAGATTCCCGAAAGTGAATTCCACTGAGCTATGATAATACCAACTACTATCGTAATTGCGATTAGTTTTCCGGCTTTTAGACGAGTTCTGAAACTGTAGATAGCAGTGTTTCCGGTGACGACAGCATAACGCCCGTAAGCTTCCATGAGCACCCAAGAAAAGAAGCAGCTAAGCATGAGTACCCACAGCAGCTGCATACCAAATTGGCTACCCGCTTTTGCCATCGAAGTAACACTTCCTGTGCCAACCGTGTAGCCAATACAAAACAAACCCGGGCCAATGCTTAATAGAAATAACCAAACTCTTTGAAAAGGTGAAGGAGCTGCTTTCGCTTTTTCTACGGGCATACTACTGTCTGTTGTTAATAATATTTTGAGCTTTTAAGTAAATCAGACTATTCTCCTGGTTAGCGAAAGCCAATTCTTTATCATCTACTGCCTGAAGTTCAACCGCTACGTAGGATACCGAATGTTCGGATAGAAGTTGCAGCACTTCGGGTAGGGGTAGGGGGTTTTTACCCAACACTTCTTGGGCTTGACCGTTTCTCGCTGATTTTAAATGAATGTAAAATAGGTTATCCATATTTGCTTGCAGAAAATTTCGGACACTATCCGTGGCACCGTGAATGCGGGCCACACTAAAAGGGTTAGCCGTGTCAAACTGCCAGCCTACTTGTTCACTCGTCTTGGCAAACAGATCGGCTACCCCAAAGTACTGGTCTGATTTCCCAAAGAAAGGCTCACCTCCGTTTTCGATTACGTACTGTAAACCAACTTCATTCGCCAGTGCGGCCGCACTATCGGCGTATTGAACCGCCATTACTAATTCTTCGTCAGTCCAACCCTGCTTCGTGGTATCACTGGCAAATTCAGACAGACTAGCCAGCGACCGGATGAACTTAGGTCCTTCAAATGCCATAGCATTCTGTAGCCCTTTCTCAAACGTAGGCCAGAAGTCATCGTCCAGTAACCCTTTCTGAATGGCGTAGCTTATTTCTATATCTTTTTCTTGGGCATAAGCCGCAATCTCCTGGCTTTCTTCTATCGATAAATCCGCGTTCGGGTCTCGCAGCTCCAGCCACTCATAGCCCTGTTCAGCGGCATAATCTATAAACTGCTTACTAGTTTCCAGCGAGACGGGCAAAGCTGCCAAAAAATTTTGAGTAGTAAATCCCAACTTCAGATTTGAATAATCAGTGAATTTTAAGTGCGGACTAGCTACTTCGTCAGTAGCCTGTTCCTGACTACCCGAGGAACAACCTGATAGAACAATCGCTGAGCTGATTAAAAGAAAAAATATACTGCTGGCTTTCAATAAGTTAAATTTCATATTGGTTGGTTGACTAATGACTAATTACAAAGCATTTTACCAATTATGAATAGAGCCATCGGGGCTTTTCAGAATAGGGTGGGGGAATTGGGAATTTTCTGTAACTTCCATTACGAAGTCGGCTTGTTCCGGATCAAATTCTACTCCTAAGCCGGGTTTGGGGTTTAGATAAAGTTTCCCGTTTCTAAAGTTAACGTAATCTTCATTAAAGTAAGCCGGGCGTTCGGGCTGTCCACCAGTTAACTCCATCATACAGCGCGTAGGGCTACTGGAACCAAGCACGTGTACCAGGGTAGCGGTTGAGAGTGGCCCGGTAAAGTGAGGAATCATGCCCACGTAATGAGTTTCACAAATAGCGGCTAGTTTCTTAAACTCAGCGATACCTCCGGTATTAGGAATGGTAAAGCGAGTGTAGTCAATTAGGTGATCTTCAATGAGTTCGTTGCTATCCCAGCGGTCCCCGAATTGTTCGCCTACGGCAATCGGTACTTTAGTTTTCTGTCGGATCGTACGGTACACTTCGGGGTTCTCCGAGCGAACAATATCTTCTACAAAGTAAGGCTCTAATTCTTCCAGCGCATCACAAATCTTGATGGCTTCAGGGGTATCGAATCGAGTATGCAGATCAATGGCCCAATTGCCGGAGCCACCTACGGCCGTATCTATTCGCTGGCAGAGGTCAATAGTCGTCTTGGCGTTTTGGTAAAAGTCAAAGGCATCTTTCCCGTTTCCTCCGGTGGGGCCAATACGGAAGGCGCGTAGTCCCGCTTCAATACAGGCCTGGGCGGTTTCTTCGATCGTTTCCGCTGAAGATTTGAAACCGGTAGCGTAACATTCTACGTAGTCTCGGGTAGCACCGCCAAGTAGATCATACACTGGTACGCCCAGCGCTTTTCCTTTAATGTCCCACAGAGCCATTTCCAACGCGCCCAAAGCATGAAGTTTTTCTCGTCCGGGTGGATAAAACATACCGCGGTACACGTACTGCCAAAGGTGCTCAATCCGGAACGGGTCTTCACCGATCAGCATCTGAGCGCACTGTTCTATGGTATCTTTAAAACCTCCTTCCCCAATGCCAATAATACCTCCGTCGGTATGTACTTCAACAATTCCCCGGGCTTGATTAAATAATGGTTTGTTATAATCGGGAGCACTATAATAGCGTACTTTGGTGATTTTTAGATTGGAATAAGGTTGAATGTCGAGAGCAGAAGGTGAAAGCAGCGGAAGTCCGCTTAGGGCAGCTCCACCGATTGCGGCCTGTTTAAGGAACTGTCTTCGATTGGTTAGCATAGGTATGTCGTTGGATTAGCAGTATTGAATCTAGTTAGAAAAAGTAGTCATTCAAAACAACCTAACTAAAAATGGCTTTTATTATAAATCTTACCAAATCTACTGCCATATTAACAAGGTGGTTGACGCTGTTCGGAAATCTAGTTAGCTTTCGCTACCGTAAACAGTACCACCACTTCAATTGTGACGATTGTGGACTTAATTCAAATATCTATGAAATTAGTTACCCAATACTTACTTATAGCACTAGCTTTATCACTGCTAGCCTTTGCTTCTGATACTCTCAGCGAGTGGTCCATCGCTGATGATTACGAGGTAAAGTTTTCCGGCTCAGGGGCTGAGGGTACGTTTCAAGGACTTAGAGGAACAATTATTTTTGATTCTAGCGCACCAGAACAAGCTCAGTTTAATATAATTTTAGATGCCACAACCATTGATACTGGTAACAAAACTAAAAATAAACACGCTCGTGGAGATAGTTGGTTTGATGTTGAACAGTATCCCGAAATACGCTTTCGCTCAACCCAGGTAAAAGCGTTGAGTGACAGTTACCAGATGATTGGAATGCTAACCCTACATGGGATAAAAAAAGAAATTTCCTTTCCATTTAGCTTCACCCAAAGCAGTGATACCGGATTGTTTAAAGGAAGTTTTACAGTAGACCGGGAGAAGTACGGCATTAAAGGACCTTTACTAGGATTCTTAGTTGGCGATGATTTTGAAGTCAACTTAAGCGTACCGGTAAAGAAATAATTGCCGAGCTGTTCATAAGAGCAAAAACTCTATATAACACCATAATACATTCATTTTCAATAACTTACCGTTAGGTTCATCAACACTAAAAGTCATAAGCTTATGATACACTCTATTCTTCAGTGATGATATTACTTACGAAGCAAGCGGACCGTTCGAGTATAATTCGGAGTCTGTATGGTTAAAAAGTATACGCCAGGTTTCAATGATTGCGGTACTATCACTTTTTTCTGGTTAATCACTGTATTGTAGGAACGGCCTAACACATCCGATAAGTTAATTTGACAATTTTTCGGAAGCACTCTACTTAGGTATAGCTCCTGCTCAAAAGGATTGGGGTACACTACTGCCGCTTCTGTTTCTGGTTGGTTACCTATTGAAGTGACTGGGTCGGGAACTGGCTCAGGTTCCGGTTCCGGATTGTTTGAATTTTCAACTTTGGCAGCTACGTGATAAACCCGGGTGCTACCATCTTGAGCTACTACGGTGTAATCTATCACCTTGCTAAACTCGTTGCTGGATACTCCACTTAGCTGGAGAAACTCACCTACGTATACTTGCGAGTTAGGCGACTTTGTGAAGCGGGCTACTAAGCTATTAAGATCAGTACCTTCGGGTAATGTTAATAAAACGCTGTCGGAGGTAATTGTAGCGGCGATGGTGGTTCCGCCTACGGCTATATCGTAGTCTAATAGGTTCTTCTCGGAGCTATTGATTATGCGGTCTCCCTGACTAAACCAACTTGTCCATTGAGCATAGTAGTAGGTTGTATTCAGCTCTCCGGTAGAAGAGATTTTGTCTTCGTTGAGGCTTATCTGTCCTACTGCCGGTCGATCTTCATCATCAATAACATCAAAAACCATAAACTGGTCATCGCTGGAGTAGCTGGGAAAGCCCAACGTGTTGTTTTCGTAGACTACATTTGTTTTCCCCGTACTTAAATTCGTCGCAATAATCTGATAAGTGTCTTCTTCGGCATTGAATAGGTCGAAGCACACAATATTTCGGTTGGTTTTAGCAAATGAAGGGTTTCCAATATTGGTGCCCGCCGGTAGATTAGTGAAAATTTTCTGAATAGTACCATCCCCAAAATCATTGGCGGTATTGTCCCATACTTTTAGATAGCCAACGTCCCAGTACTCAATAGACTCGGCAAAACCGAAACTTTGCACTTGGTTGAACGCGTCGTAAATAAGATACTCGCCGGAGTAATCCCACTCAATAGCATCCGCGTACTGTACCTCACCCGTAGTGACTCCTTCCTGGGTAGTAGGATTGTACAGTTCGAACCTAACGAGATTGTCAGATTCTCGGGTAAGGTCGAATACCCATATTTCGGGGAGTTTTTGATTGGATATTACGGCAAACCGGTTTCCATCCTTAGAAATACTAATGTTAGACCAGAAAGAAGTATCGCTAATAATAATTTCTTCGTACGGTTCCGACAGCTCGATGCCATGAATAGTTTCATCCTCCGTGATAAAAAAAGCGGTACTACCATCGTCGGTTACAGTAGGCTTCCGTTGAACGGTAGAGGTGGAAATAGGCTTAAAGCTTTCATTTTCCAGATCAACCAAGTATAAACTATTAATCTCACCGGAGTCATTACGGTCGTCGCCATCGGTGTTCACGGTGAGTAGAAACTCACTGCCAGCGATGGTAGGTAGTTCGTCTTCCTCCTCTTCATCGCCCGGTTCATTATCAACAATTTCTTGAGAAATCCCTACTGCATCAAAGGCGGCCACGACGGCCTGCCCTTCTACCGATCCAAACAAGTCATTGGACGAATTAAGTAAGGCGCGTCGCAAATCAATAAACTCCGAACTGGCGGTAAGGTAATTGGTAAGGGCATGGTAGTAAAGATCTCCGGCTCGCTCACGACCAATCTCACTGGCTAGCAGGAAGAAGGCCCGATTGAGAATGCCACTGTTAATATGTACACCGCCATTATCCTGATCGCCCGTATAAATTTCGAGCATATGATCGGGCTGCCACCCTCGGTCACCCAAAGATGTGCCGCCGTTGTGGGGGTCTTCCATATCACGCAATGCTCCTGATGCGAATACGTCACGGCTTACCACATCTTCGCCCAGCAAATAGTTTTCGCCTTCGATCAGTACCCCAAATACATCAGCGATATGTTCATTAATTGCCCCGGACTGATTACGATAAATTAAGTTGGCGGTAGTTCCGATCACCCCGTGGCTCATCTCGTGTCCGCCGACGTCTAGTGCCCCCGCTAGTGGTTTGAAGCCCACGTCGCCGTTGCCGTACACCATAAATGTGCCGTTCCAAAAAGCATTATCCATACCGCTACCGTCGTCCTCTACGTAATTCACTATCGATAGAACATTCCCCCCAGTTCCATTAATAGCAAGTCGGCCGTGTCTCTGACGAAAATAGTCGTAAGCTATGGAAGCGTTGTAGTGAGCAGATACCGCGGCCGGGTCAGTAAATACCCCGTTGGTACTGGTGACGATGCTTACCGATTCTGGTTTCGGTTCACTCAAAGCATCGTAGGTGATCACTACTCCTTCCAAGTCTTGAATAGCGGTTCCGGCCGGACTTCTATACATATCCTTGGAAGCGTCAATAAGTCCGAATCCATCGGATGCTCGCCAGATATTTAGTTCTTGATCTCGGTTATTAAGATCAAAACCACTTCCGCGGGAAGCACTTGACAAGCGTAGGGGAGAAGAAGTGGTAGTGTGACTGGAGGTAGTATGATGATGGTGGTGTAGATCAGCTTCGCTATCGGGTAAATACATCTCCGGAACGAAACTACAGGTGAGGTTGGTTTTTTGAATCAACTTACCAGTTTGCGCATCAATAAATATCTCCCAGTAATCTAACATATCGGGGCGGGCCATTACTTGCCAGGCTAACTGAGGCTGGCCTGCTGCTACCCAGGTGGGTAGAATAACCAGCTTCGTTTCCGGGCCGCTGTACTGTAGTAACTGCTTTTGTTCTTCACTAAAGCTAATGATGGACTCAAATTGACTTAAAGCAACTTGGGTAGCTTCAGAACTGGTAACAGAAGGAATAGTATTGAGTGCCTGCGGAGTAGCGAGGTAGCGTCCGTTCAGTCCCTGTACGACTAGTTGGTCGGCGTGGACGATGATTTCGCTACCGTATATTTCTACTCCCTGGTACTGCTGCTGTAGTCGTAGATGTTGCGCGCTTTGCGTATCCTGCCACTGTTGCTTAGGCACAAATTCTAGCGTAGGATCGTTGATTTGCATTAGGTCGGCTACTCCCCGCAAATAGAAATTAGCCGCTGCCGGAAGATCATTACTAACGCGGGCTGCCTGATTAGCCACTGGCGGAAGAACGCCCCGAATCTCACGCGGGGGCTCCTGGGAAGTTCCGCCCTGCACCCGAAGATTGGAAGACGGCAGGATACCCTTCGCTTTCGCTGGAAAGTTCGTTACACGAGCGGATTGCTTCTTGGCACCGTTGATCGTGCGGTACTCAAAAGTAGGAGCTTGCGTAGATTGGTTACGCTGCTTTTTAATATCCCACGGTGCTGATTGAGCAAATAATACGTTGCTACTGAACCAACAGCCTAACAATAGTAAGTAGGGTAGCGTACGGGTCATGGCTAGTTAGAAGTTAATTGATGAAGGTATTCGTAAAATGAAGTGATGCTTGCGGGAGGGCTGTAATTTGAACTTCCCCAAGTACATTGCCGAACGGTATCGGTATGTATAGTAAGAAAATAATAGATATTTCCGGGTTCCTGACAACCAAAGTTAGTATCAGATAATTGTTGCGCCTGTGCAAATACCTGATTGCGGGCTGATTTATCTAAGCGAGGTAGAGAAGTATATTCCTCAGTTAAGCTGTTGTGCTGATACATCCGGCCGTTTAGTAGCAAATAATACGTATCTACCTTATTCGCCATTCCTCCACCTTTACCAAAAGTAACGTAGTGCTGATCAATAGCCTCGGGCTGAAAATTGGCTCGCTGACAGTTGCTTAAACCAAACAGTAAGCACAGCGAAACCAGTGGATAACTCACACTCATGCGTAGTAGTAAAGGATTAAAATGTTGGTTGTACTATCATACCCAACAGAGAAGAAAGGCTAATGATAAATAGTCAGTTCATTTAGCCCTCAAATATTTTGGCACAATATACAGGACAGCTACCAATATTGCGAAACTTCCGCATTAAGATTAAGAGAAGTATTACGTAAACACTACAAATCTGCAGTATCTAGAGTATAGATAATGCGATGATTAGAAAATTTGTAGCAATGAAGTTGTAAGAAGATAAAAATCAAGGCGTTACCCACTTTCCATTGAGCATAACCCGGTTGATTTGATACATCGCTCGGATGTCTTCCAGTGGATTACCTTCCAACAGTAATAAGTCCGCTTGCTTACCTACTTCCACGCTACCCAACTTCTCCGCAATACGCAAGAACTTGGCATTTTCTAAAGTGGCTCCTACCAATACTTGCATGATCGGAATGCCACTTTCAACCATCAGTTCCATCTCCCGCTGGTACGACCAGCCCCAGTCGGCGTAGGGAATATGCCCGTGCGAGCCAACCACCATTCGTACACCTTGTCGGTGGAGATAGCCGGTGATATTCAGCATGCGTTCAAAGCCGGTGTGGCGTAGCGTATCGGGTTTATCATCACTCAATCGGTACTCAAAAGCTCCTAGGGTAGGGCAGACGAAGGTTTCCTTCTCTACCAAAAAATCTGCCAGTTCTTCAACGGTAGCTTGGGTGGTGTCTAGTTTGTTCCAAACATCGTAGCGGCCGATTCTTCGGTAGTTATTGTCACTAAGCATAGCTTGACGGTATTTTTCGGCTTCCCACAGTGGCAGTAAAGTAGTACCGAACGAAGTGATATGTTCAATCCCGTCGAGTCCGGCATTTATTGCATCACGGGCATCGGTAATTTCTAAGTGGGCGGTTACCGGAATTCCTAATGCATGGGAAGTTTCACACACCTGCCGAATCAGATCCAGCGGTAGCCGGAAGTAGACCTTCATAGCCGAAGCTCCCTGATTTACTAACCGTTCAACAATTCGTTCAGCCTCAGCCACATCTTGTACGATGTAGGAATTTTGAGGGTAGGCCGGGGGGAAACCATCTAGGTGAGGCCCAGTGAGGTACAGGCGCGGAAGTGG